>SLNI01000154.1 GCA_007133115.1 Thioalkalivibrio sp.
CGAAGGACTCAGTTGGAGAAGAAGGGAATGCGCTCGATCCAGCGGCGCATCCCACCGATTTCCGAGTCCAGGGTGACCGGACGGCCCGCGCGTAGCATTGCGGCCTGGTCCGGATAATTGAGTTCGAGCACCGCCATGGCGTCGTCAGCGAGATCGGCCAGGTCCAGAGCCTGATAACTTCTGACCAGAATCGCCAGTGCCTGGGGCATGACCTCCGTACCTTGATAGCGTTCGACCACGTAGCGTGCACGCTGGCTGGCCGCGACCCACGCCCTGCGCTCCATGTAGAATTCCGCCACGCGAATTTCGTGCGCGGCAAGCGCGTTGCGGATGAAGATCAGACGCTGACGGCTGTCGGCGGCGTAACGGCTTTCAGGGAATTCGTTGACCAGCCGCGAAAAATCCTGGAAGGCCTGGTTCAGCGGCTTCGTATCCATTTCCGCCGGATCCATTGGGAATATGTTGCTCAGGAATCCCTGGTCGCGATTGAAATTGATCAGCCCCCGCAGGTAATAGGCGTAATCCAGGTTGGGATGACGCGGATTCAGCTGAATGAAGCGATCCACCGACACCAGTGCGGCCTCGGGTTCCCCCGCCTTGTAGTATGCGTAGGGGATTTCGATCTGAGCCTGTTGAGCGAAGCGGCCGAAGGGGAACCGTGCTTCCAGTAGTTCGTAGTACTCTACGGCCTGTTCGTAACTGCCCCCGTCGAGCGCGTCCTTGGCTTCGGCATACAGCTGGCTGGCGGACCAGTTGCGGGTTGGATCCTCCTTCCAGCTCGCGCAGGCGGAGAGGGTAAGTATGACGCTCAGGATGACGAACCAACGGGCCAGGGACACGGCGGAGCCTCGTTTGTGATGCATGACTTCCGGATTCTACAACAACGTGCGCGCTCACCGCGCCGGTTCCATGGCTGACACTCGGATCGCTTTCATTCCAACGGAGCTGGCCGGTATGCGACTGGATGCCGCTCTGGCGCAGGTGTTCGACGACTATTCGCGCAGTCAGCTCTCGCAGTGGTTGAAAGAGGGTGCGCTTACCGTGGACGGGGATCGGTTGCGTCCCAGGGCGCCCGTTCGTGGCGGTGAGGAAGTCCGGCTGCGCGTACCCGACACCCCGATTTCCGCTGCGCAGCCCGAGGCCATCGCGCTGGATGTGGTTCATGCCGACGCTAGCATTATCGTGCTGAACAAGCCCGTCGGCCTCGTAGTGCACCCTGCAGCCGGGCATCGCGAGGGCACGCTCGTGAATGCGTTGCTGTACTTCGCTCCGGAACTGGCGGCACTGCCGCGCGCCGGGATCGTGCACCGTCTGGATAAGGAAACCACCGGGTTGCTGGTGGTGGCCCGCACTGCGGCCGCCCAGACGAACCTGGTGAGGCAGTTGCAGGAGCGCACGGTGCACCGTGAGTACCGTGCACTGGTACAGGGCGTACTCATCAGTGGCGGAACCGTGGATCTGCCGATCGGGAGACACCCGATCGATCGCAAGCGGATGGCCGTCGTCGCGGGTGGCAAACCCGCGGTCACCCACTACCGCGTCCTAGAGCGCCTGCGCGCCCACACGCTGCTCGAGGTTCGCCTCGATACCGGACGCACGCATCAGATCCGTGTGCACATGGCCAAGTTGGGGCATCCCGTGGTCGGTGATCCGGCTTACGGTGGGCGTCCCCGCCCGGTGCGCGGCATGACCCCTGAGGCTGCGGTGGCCCTTGGTGAGTTCCGTCGCCAGGCATTGCACGCGGCCGTACTGGGGCTGGTGCATCCGCGGACCGGCGCGGAGTGCCGGTTCGAGGCCCCTCTGCCCGCGGACTTTCAGGCGCTGCTGGAGGCATTGCAGGCCGACGCCACGCAGGCCGGTGAGGACGCACGCGGGCCATGAGCGAGATCTCCTTGCTGATCCCGGACTGGCCTTTGCCGCCCAATGTATACGCGGTTCAGACCACGCGGACAGGCGGTTTCAGCACGGATTCCTGGAGCAGTTTCAATCTGGCACTGCATACGGGGGACGATCCGTCGAACGTGCACCGCAACCGGCTACACCTGACCGAGGCGCTCGGTTTGCCGAGGGAACCGGTCTGGCCACGACAGGTTCACGGAGCCGTGGTCGCGCGCGCGGACGCGATGACCGAAGAAACCGAAGCGGATGCGGTGACGGCGAGGGCTGCGGGACATGTCTGCTGCGTACAGACCGCGGATTGCCTGCCGGTGCTGTTCGCCAGCACCGACGGTCAAAGGGTTGCGGCCGCGCACGCGGGTTGGCGTGGGCTCGCCGCGGGCGTACTCGAGGCCACCGTGCAGGCGATGGAACATCCACCTGAACAGGTCACTGCGTGGCTCGGGCCTGCGATCGGTTCGAAGGCCTTCGAGGTAGGGCCCGAGGTCCGGGCCGCTTTTCTTGCCCGCGATCCGGAGGCGACGGAGGCTTTCCGGCCCGGGAGCGGCGACCGCTGGTTCGCCGATGTCTATCGGTTGGCGCGCCAACGACTCCGGCGCGCCGGCATCCGGGACATCCACGGCGGAGGGCGTTGCACCTACACCGAATCCGAGACCTTTTTCTCCTACCGACGCGACGGCCTCTGCGGTCGCATGGCCACCCTCATCTGGCGTATCTCGTGAGCGGGTTGCGTGTCCGGCGCGAGTGCCACGATGCGGAGCCTGCAGCCGACACCCGCAGAGGGGCGGCAGGCTCCGCATCCACTGCCTCGGGTCCCGCACGTGCGCGACATGAGCACGCTGACCCTTGAATCCCGTGTATAAACCCCCACCTTGTGTGTCAGATCAAAACCTTTTCCCGAGGGGAATCAATCCATGCGTATGGATCGCCTGACCACGAAATTCCAGGAGGCCCTGGCCGACGCCCAATCACTGGCGGTCGGCCGGGACCACCAGTTCATCGAGCCCACGCACGTGCTCGCGGCCCTGCTCGACCAGGAGGGTGGCAGTGCCCGCTCGGTGCTGGCGCAGGCGGGCGGCAACGTGAATCAACTGCGCTCCGCGCTGGGGGAGGCCCTCGAGCGGCTGCCGCGCGTCGAAGGCACGCCTGGCGAGGTGCACGTCTCCAATGATCTCAGCCGGTTGCTGAACGTCTGCGACAAGCTGGCGCAGCAGCGCAAGGACCAGTACATCTCCTCGGAGCTGTTTCTGCTCGCGGCGATCGACGACCGCGGCGCGGTGGCCGAGATCCTGAAAAAGTCGGGCGTGAACAAACCGAACCTGGAAAAGGCCGTGGACCAGATGCGCGGAGGCACGAACGTGGACGATCCGAATGCCGAGGACACCCGCCAGGCGCTGGACAAGTACACCATCGACCTGACCGAACGCGCCGAACAGGGCAAGCTCGACCCGGTGATCGGCCGCGACGACGAGATCCGCCGCGCGATCCAGGTCCTGCAGCGTCGGACCAAGAACAACCCGGTGCTGATCGGCGAGCCTGGGGTCGGCAAGACCGCGATCGTCGAGGGTCTGGCACAGCGCATCATCAACGAAGAGGTTCCCGAAGGCCTGAAGGGCAAGCGCGTGCTGTCGCTGGACCTCGGCGCGCTGCTGGCCGGCGCGAAGTTTCGCGGCGATTTCGAGGAGCGGCTGAAGGCCGTGCTGAAAGATCTCTCGAAGGAAGAAGGGCAGGTGATCCTGTTCATCGACGAGATCCACACCATGGTCGGTGCGGGCAAGGCCGAGGGCGCGATGGACGCCGGCAACATGCTGAAACCGGCGCTGGCGCGAGGGGAGCTGCACTGCATCGGCGCCACCACGCTGGACGAGTACCGCAAGTACATCGAGAAGGACGCGGCGCTGGAGCGGCGGTTCCAGAAGGTGCTGGTCGACGAGCCGACCATGGAGGACACCATCGCCATCCTGCGCGGCCTGAAGGAGCGCTACGAGGTGCATCACGGGATTGAGATCACCGACCCGGCGATCGTCGCCGCGGCGCAGCTCTCGCAGCGCTACATCACCGACCGGCAACTGCCGGACAAGGCCATCGACCTGATCGACGAGGCCTCCTCGCGCATCCGCATGGAGATCGACTCCAAGCCCGAGGAGATGGACCGGCTCGACCGGCGCCTGATCCAGCTGAAGATCGAGCGCGAGGCGATGAAGAAGGAGACCGACGAGGCCTCCAGGAAACGCCTGGGCATTCTCGAGGAAGAGATCGGCCGGTTGGGACGTGAGTATTCGGATCTAGAGGAGATCTGGAAGGCCGAGAAGTCCGCCGTGACCGGTGCCGCTCACGTCAAGGAAGAACTCGAGCGGGTCCGCATGGAGCTGGAGACCGCCCGCCGCGCCGGCGACCTGACCCGCATGTCGGAACTCCAGTACGGGAAGATCCCGGAACTGCAGAAGGCCCTGGAGCAGGCCTCCGAGCACGAGGGCAAGGAGACGCGCCTGCTGCGCACCAAGGTCACCGACGAGGAGGTCGCAGAGGTGGTCTCGCGCTGGACCGGGATCCCGGTGTCGAAGATGCTCGAGGGCGAGAAGGACAAGCTGCTGCGCATGGAGGAGGCCGTCGCGCGCCGCGTGGTCGGCCAGGAAGAGGCCGTGCGCGCCGTGGCGAACGCGATCCGGCGTTCCCGCG
>SLNI01000155.1 GCA_007133115.1 Thioalkalivibrio sp.
CAGGGCCGCTGCGGCCGAAAATGGCAGAAGAACGGCAGCGACGAGCAGAGTCAAGCCGAATTGCAGGCCCAGCGACTGCGCGGCAGGCGTGGAGGTCCATGACTTCATGCGCCAGACGCGGCCAAGGCCCCGCCCCTTCCCGAAAAAGTGCGCGAAGTATAAGAGCCGCCTTATGTTCAGGTCAAACCGCGACGCTGCCGCGGGCGGCGGTTCGGATACCGCGCATTGCCCGACGCCACCCGGCGATCGACGGAGCCGGTTCCGGGGCCCGAAAGCACCGTACCGGGTCGTGTCACTGGATGTGGGCGAGGATGCCATCAAGTTCGTCCAGGCTGTTGTACTCGATGACCAGGCGTCCTTTCCCGGCCCGGTTGTAGCGGACCTGCACAGCGGCACCCAGGGTTTCGGACAGGCGTGTTTCGAGTTGTCGGACCTCGGGGAGGACTCTCGCAGGGGCCGGAGACGCCGGCTCGGTCAGCATCCGGCGCACCAGACGCTCCGCCTCGCGCACGGACAGTCCGCGCTTCACGATCTGTTCGGCGGCCAGCGGCTGGCGTTCCGTGGCCAGCGCAAGCAGGCAGCGGGCGTGACCCATTTCCAGCTCCCGACGGTTGACGCGATCCTTGACCGCATCGTGCAGCTCCAGCAGGCGCAGCAGGTTGGTCACCGCGGTGCGCGAACGCCCAACGGCGGTAGCCGCATCCTGATGGGTCATTTCGAACTCCCCGATCAGTCGGCGGATCGCCTGCGCTTCCTCGAGGGGGTTGAGGTTCTCGCGCTGGATGTTCTCGATCAGAGCCATCGCCGCCGCGGCCTGATCCGGAATATCGCGGACAACCGCAGGGATCGTTTCCAGCCCGGCCATCTGCGCCGCACGCCAGCGGCGCTCGCCCGCGATCAGCTCGTAGCCATCCCCGATCCGCCGCACGACGATCGGCTGCACGACGCCCTGCGAGCGGATCGAATTGGCGAGGTCCTCGAGCGCCTCCTGGGCCATCTGCACCCGGGGCTGGTACTTGCCCCGCTGAATCAGATCCAGCGGCAGGTTTTCCAGGGTGTCCCCGCCGCCGTTATCCGACGACTCTCCGCCCCCGCTCAGCAGGGCGTCCAGACCACGTCCGAGACCGCCTCTCCGTTTCACCATCGATTCGTCATCCCCGTGAGCGGAGCCCAAGACCGCCCTGATTCCTGATTCGCTGTCAGGCTTCGGCACCCGGCGCGACCGGGCGACGCAGCATCTCTCCGGCGAGCGCCAGGTACGCGACGGCGCCGCGCGAGCTCGCATCATACAGCAAGGCTGGCTGGCCGAAGCTCGGCGCCTCCGCCAGGCGCACGTTGCGCGGGACGATGGTCCGGAAGACCCGGTCCCCGAAATGGCCCACCAGCTGCTCCGAAACCTCTCCGGACAGGCGGTTGCGCGCGTCGAACATCGTACGCAGCAGCCCCGCGATGCGCAGCCGCGGATTCGGTCCGCGCTGAATGCTTTCGATCGTGCCCATCAACGCGGTGAGCCCTTCCAGCGCGTAGTACTCGCACTGCATGGGAATCAGTACACCCTGCGCGGCGACCAGGGCGTTCACGGTCAGCAGATTCAACGACGGCGGGCAGTCGATCAGCACGTGCTGGTACTCCGCCGTGGCCTCGGCCAGCGTCTCACGCAGGCGGAACTCACGCCGGGGGAGGGACATCAGGCGGACCTCGGCCAGCGTCAGGTCGCCGTTGGCGGGAACCAGATCGTATCCGGACTCCACCCGGTGCACGCACTCGGACAGCTTCGCCTCGCCCAGCAGCAGCTCGCAGCTGGTGGGCCCCCGGGCATGCTTGTTATAGCCGCTGCCGGTGGTCGCGTTGCCCTGGGGATCGAGGTCGAGCACCAGCACCCGGCGCCCCAGTCGCACCAGCGAGGCGGCCAGGTTCACGCAGGTCGTGGTCTTGCCGACGCCTCCCTTCTGGTTGGTGATGGCCAGGATCTGGGTCACGCGCTTCCTCTCTCGATCACGGCGATGTGCCGGCTGGCACTCGATCCACGAATGCTAACCGGGTCGACACTGCGGTAGAACCACCCCTCGGGCAAAGCCTGTCGGGCCGCCTCGGACTGGCCCAGCATCGCCACCATTCGCCCCCCCGGAGCGACGCAGTGACCGGCCCGGCGCACGAACTCGGGCGGCGCGGCGAAGGCGCGCGACACCACGGTAGCAAAACCGGGGTCGGGGCGCAGGGTCTCGACGCGAGCGTGCACCGCGCTCACGTCCTCCAGGGCGAGTTCGCCGATCACCGCGCGCAGGAAGCGCACACGCTTGGCCGCGGCGTCGAGCAACACGTATTCCCGCCCGGGGTCGGCCAGCGCCAGGATCAGTCCCGGCAGGCCCGCGCCGCTGCCGACGTCGAGTACCCGCTCGCCCCGCATCCACGGCAGCACGCTCAGGCTATCCAGCACGTGGCGGTCGACCCAGGCCTCGGCCCCGGTCACGGCCGTCAGATTGTGGACCCGGTTCCAGCGCTCGAGAAGTTCGAGGTAGCGCGCCACGGCAGGAACCAGCGCGGGCTCCAGACCCCGCTCGACGCAGACCGCGGTCCATGCCGCGGCCCCAGGTGTCTCAGGCACTGGCGGCGCGTTGCTTGAGGTGGATCGCCAGCGCGGACAGCGCGGCCGGGGTGATGCCCGGAATGCGCTGGGCCTGACCAAGCGTATGGGGCCGGAAGGTAGTCAATTTCTGGCGGATCTCGGTCGACAGCCCATGCACGCGATCGTAGTCGAGATCGCCCGGCAGCGCGGTCGCCTCGTGGTGACCCTGGCGCCGGATCTCCTGCATCTGGCGTTCGATGTAGCCTGCGTACTTGGCCTGGATCTCGACCTGCTCGGCCACCGAGTCCGGAAGGTCCAGCGCCAGCTCCGGCAGGCGTTGCATCAGGCCCGCATAGTCCACCTGCGGGCGCCGCAAAAGATCCAGCACGGTGACGTCGGGGTCGGGCGTGCCGCCCAGGTACGCGGCAAGCTCCGCGTCCTCCCGACGGGCACGATCGATGCGCAGCGAGGCGAGGCGGCCCTGTTCGGCCTCGATGGCCCGCGCCCGTTCGGTGAAGGCCTCCCAGCGCCGGTCATCGACCAGGCCCAGCTCGCGCCCGCGGGGGGTCAGGCGCAGATCGGCGTTATCCTCACGCAGCAGCAGGCGGTACTCGGCGCGCGAGGTGAACATGCGGTAGGGCTCGTTGGTGCCCCGGGTCACGAGGTCGTCGATGAGCACGCCGATGTAGCCTTCGGCGCGGCCGGGCGTCCAGGGCGCTTCGTCCCGCGTCCAGCGCGCGGCATTCAGGCCCGCCACGAGACCCTGCGCGGCGGCCTCCTCGTAGCCGGTGGTGCCGTTGATCTGACCGGCGAAGAACAGATTGCCGACCTCGCGCGTCGCCAGCGACGGGAGCAGGCCCCGCGGGTCGAAGTAGTCGTATTCGATCGCATAGCCGGGCCGCGTCACGTGGGCGTCGGCGAAACCCGGCAGGCTCTGCACCACCTGCACCTGCACCGCATAGGGCAAGCTGGTGGAAATCCCGTTCGGGTACAACTCCTCGGTGTCGAGGCCCTCCGGCTCGATGAACACCTGGTGGCTGCTCTTGTCCGCGAACCGCACGACTTTGTCCTCGATCGACGGGCAATAGCGCGGACCTGTACCCTCGATCTGCCCGGTATACATCGGCGCCTGGTGGAGATTCGCGCGAATCAGGTCGTGGGTCTGCTCGTGGGTGCGGGCGATGTGACAGAGCCGCTGGGCCGGGTGGTGCGCGTGGCGGCCCAGGAAGGAGAACACCGGGCGCGGATCGTCGCCCGGCTGCGGCTCCAGCACCGAGAAGTCCACGGTACGTCCGTCGATCCGCGGCGGGGTGCCGGTCTTCAGCCGGCCGACCGCGAACGCCATCTCCCGCAGCCGCGCCGCCAGCTTCAGGCTGGGCGGATCGCCCGCGCGTCCGCCCGAATGCTGTTCCGGGCCGATGTGGATGCGGCCGTTCAGAAAGGTGCCTACGGTCAGGACCACGGCCGTCGCTTCGAACTCCAGACCCGCTTCGGTCACCACGGCGGTGACGCGGTCGCCGCGCATCCGGAGATCGGCGGCGGGCTGCTGGAAGATGCTCAGGTTGGGCTGGCTTTCGACGATCCGGCGGATGGCGCTGCGGTACCGCTGGCGGTCGGCCTGGGCGCGGGTCGCGCGCACGGCCGGACCCTTGCGCCGATTGAGTACCCGAAAGTGGATGCCGGCCCGATCCGCGGCCTCGGCCATCGCCCCGCCCAGCGCGTCGATCTCGCGCACCAGGTGGCCCTTGCCGATCCCGCCGATCGCCGGGTTGCAGCTCATCTGGCCGATGGTCTCGATGTTATGGGTCAGCAGCAACGTGCGCGCGCCGCTGCGTGCCGCGGCCAGGGCCGCCTCGGTCCCGGCGTGCCCGCCGCCGATCACGATCACGTCGAAGAGGTTGTTCATGGCGCTGCAGAATCCGTCGTCGTCCGGGCGCGGATTCTAGCAGGAATGGGCTAACGCGTTGAATTCCACCGCCCCGTCGGCCCCCTCCCGC
>SLNI01000280.1 GCA_007133115.1 Thioalkalivibrio sp.
AGCATGACGGATGTCGTCATCGAGGAATTCTGCTTCTCGATGCCGCGCATGGTCATGCACATGTGCCTGGCTTCGACGACCACGGCCACGCCACGGGCCTCCGTGACCTCCATGATCGCCTCCGCGATCTGGCGGGTCATGTTCTCCTGAATCTGCAGACGGGCGGCGAACATGTCGACGATGCGCGCGATCTTGGACAGGCCGATCACTCGACCATTGGGCAGATACGCGACGTGCGCCTTGCCGATGATCGGCAGCACGTGGTGCTCGCACAGGGAGTACAACTCGATGTCCTTCAGCAGGACCATCTCATCGTTGTCCGAAGAGAACATCGCGTTGTTGACAATCTCGTCGAGGCTCTGGTGGTAGCCCCGCGTGAGGTATTGCATGGCCTTCATCGCCCGCTTCGGGGTGTCCACCAACCCCTCGCGCTGGGGATCCTCGCCCAGTCCGCGGAGGATTTCACGATAATGTGAGGACAACGCCTCCAGGCTGACAGGGGGTATGGTCATGGATTGGACCTCGGTACCTTGGATCTTGACGGGTCGGGAAACAGCGGTCATTGCGTTCTCCTCTTGGGACGGCAGTGTAACGGACGGGGCCGTCACAACGTACTCAGGCTGGCCAGGGTGCCAGCGATTAAGGTCAGCGTTGCGCCGAGCGTCAAGAAACCGCGCATGGCCATGTAATTGGCGGGCATCCGGTGCCGGGGCAGGCTGTTGTGATCGACGAGCAGGACCAGCGGAAACATCAGGGCGAGCAGCGCCAGGGCCATGGACGGGGGCAATAGCAGCGCTCCCCAGGCCGCCACCGGAGGAACGACCGCCCACGCCGGCCCGGGCAGACGCGCAGCCCGGTGCCCCCGATCTGCCAGGTACAGCCCCCAGTGGACTGCGCCGAGAAAGGACAGGATCACCGCCGCATACACACCGAGCGCGTGCAGCGCAAAGTCCCTCCAGGCTTCCTGCGGAACCCAGGCCGAAACGCCGAAGAACAGGAACGGAATGAGACCGGCATAGCCGAGCCACGGGATCAGTCCGGATTCGACTGCGACGCCGGGCAACGCCGCAGGAGTTTTTGTGCGGCCTTCTTCGAGATGGCGCCGCAACTCGGTGGTGCCGCCAATGACCGCATCGCGGGTCACGAACATGGGGAGCATGTGAAAACCCGAACGCTGCTGCATGGTGTGGAACCGGGACCGGTTCAGCGCCGAACCCATACCCCACTCGATGCGCGCCCAACGGTCCGGCAGCGCGCGGTCGAGGAGCTCGGCCGCCTCGCGCAGATCGGTGATCCCCGAGGTGATCGCCACCACCTCGTGTCGCCGCAGCGCCTCGGCGATGTCTTCGGGCCAATCACTCACTGCAGCGCCGCCTCGATCGCCGCACGCAGGTCCGGGTCATCCGGGCGAACACGGGTTCCGAAGGAGGCGAGCACCTCGCCGTCGCGGCCGATCAGGTACTTGTGGAAATTCCAACGCGGGAATTGGCCGGCGGCATTGCCGAGATGGTGATACAGGGTGCCCGGCTGAGCGTGGCGGCGCGAGGCGTGGACCTTCTCGTACATCGGAAACTGGATGCCGTAGTTGGAACGACAGAATTCCGCGATTTGCTCCTCATCCTCGTACTCCTGATTGAGAAAATCGCCCGATGGAAACCCGATCACGTGGAAATCCCGATCCCGGAGCTCGGCATCGAGATCTTCCAGGCCTTCGTACTGAGGCGTGAAACCGCATTTGCTCGCGGTGTTCACCACCAGCAGAACCTGGCCGCGATGCTCGTCACACAGCCGCACCGGTTCCGACCCGGCCAACGGCCGCATGGCAAAATCGAGACTGGCCGGACACGACGCGGCCTGGAGCGCGCCACCGAGCAGAAGAGACGTCAGGATCACGAACGATTGCAGGACTCGCATGGCTTGCCTCCGGTGTACCATTTACAAGGATTGTACAAGTCATGTATAAATATTTCCAAACTCACACCTTCAAAGGGGTCTCGATGGAAAGCCAGCGTATCGCCGTCATCGGCGGAGGGGTCTCCGGTCTGGCCACCGCCTGGCTGTTGGGCCAACGCCATACGGTACGACTGTTCGAGCGCGAAGCCGTTCTCGGGGGCCACGCCCACACCGTGAAGATCGCTGATCCGCAGGGCGCGGTCGCAATCGACACCGGATTCGTGGTCTACAACGAACTCAACTATCCGTTGCTTACGCAGCTGTTCTCGACCCTGGATGTCGACACCCAGCCGACCGAAATGTCGTTTGCCTACTCGCTGCAGCCGCGGGGGATCGAGTACGCCGGCAGCGATCTGAACACCCTGTTCGCGCAGCGTCGAAACCTGCTCCGTCCGCGCTTCATGCGGATGGTGGCCGACGTGGTGCGTTTCAACCGGCTCGGCAAGCGGCTGCTGTCGGACAACAGCCTGGGCGACGAATCCCTGGGGGCCCTTCTCGACGAATATCGTTTCGGACCCGGCTTCATCGAAGACTACCTCCTGCCGATGGCCGCCGCGATCTGGTCCTGTCCTACCGCAACGATGCGGCAGTTTCCGGCCCGCAGCTTCCTCGAGTTCTTTCGCAACCACGGGCTGCTCAACATCGAGGACCGACCCCAGTGGCGGACGGTCGTGGGCGGGAGTCAGGCCTACGTCCAGCGCCTCGCGGCAGCGCTGCCATCGGACGCCATCCGTCACGAGGCGGTCCTGCGGGTATCACGAGCCGACCGACAGTGGCGTGTGGAGACCGCCCAGGGTGTGGAAAATTTCAACGCGGTCGTTTTCGCCTGCCATGCGGACGAAGCACTGGCAATGCTGGATGCTCCGACCGCCGACCAGGCCTCGGTACTGTCCGCCTGCCGTTTTCAGGACAATCGTGCCTTGCTGCACACGGACATCCGGCTGCTGCCGACTTCCCGGCGGGTCTGGTCGTCCTGGAACTATCTCACCCGGCGCCAGGGCGTGGACGATCAGCGCGTCTCGGTCTCGTATTACATGAATCGCCTGCACGGCCTCGACCGACGTACGGATTACATCATCAGCCTCAATCCCTGGACCGAACCCCATCCCACCACGCTGCTGGGCGAATACCACTGGCGCCACCCCATCCTGGACACGGATGCAGCGGCTGCACAGGCGCGCCTGCCCACCGTGCAGGGGCAGAACGGTGTCTACATCGCGGGGGCGTGGACCGGTTTCGGGTTCCACGAAGACGGCATGCGTTCGGCCGTAGCGGTGGCACGGATGCTCGGTGTGGTGCCGCCCTGGGAACACCCCATGGTCACAACCACGGCTGTAGGCACGGAATTCCCGCCCGCAGCGGATACCGCGCGGGCTGCGTGATGACTGCCGCAACGATCTATGCATGCCAGGTCATGCATCAACGCTTCTTCCCGGTCACCTACCGGTTCCGTTACCGCGTATTCAGCATGCTCTTCGACATCGATGGCCTCGAGCAACTCGCGGCAAGCAACCGATGGTTTTCGGTGGACCGATTCAATCTGTTCAGCCTGCGGACTCGCGACCACGCGCGGCGCGACGGCAGCCCCTGGCGACCCTGGATCGAAGCGACGCTTGCCGAGCAGGGTATCGATCTCGACGGTGGTCGCATTCGCCTGCTGACCATGCCCCGGTTTCTCGGGCACGCCTTCAACCCACTCAGCGTCTGGTACTGCGAGCATCGGGACGGCAGCCTTCGCGCGGTGCTGCTGGAAGTGCGGAACACGTTCGGCGAACACCATCATTACCTCCTGCACGAGGGCGGTGGCCCGCTGCAGTGGCCGGTACGCGCCGAAAAGAGCAAGCAGTTTCACGTTTCGCCGTTCATCGACATGAAACCGCGCTACGTTTTCCGAATCGATGCGCCCGGATCCATTCTGCGTCTGAGCATCGACGAATACGAGGACCACGAGCGGATGCTGGTGGCGAGCCAATCCGGCCAAGCCCGTGACTTCGATGACCGCGCGCTTCTGCACATCCTCTTCACCATGCCCTGGGCCACTGCCAGGATTCTGTTCCTGATTCACTGGCAGGCCCTTAAGATCTGGGTTCGCGGCGGCAAATTCCACCGCAAACCCGAACCACCCGCACAGGAGGTCAGCTGATGCCAGCCGAACCCAGTCCCCTTGCCACCCTCGAGACACCCGACACCGGGTCGGCGACCCTCCCGCTGCGCTGGCTGGCCCGGTCGCTGGCCCGTATCCAGCGAGGCCACCTGACCCTGATCGATCCGGCGGGCCAACGCGTGACGCTGGAAGCCCGAGACCCCGGGACAGAGGCCGTCTGGCATTTCCGACGCCCCTGGCGCGCCCTGATGCGGATGCTGCGTCGGGGAGAGATTGGTTTCGCCGAGGGGTATATCGCCGGCGACTGGACCACTCCGGATCTGCAGGGCCTCCTGCAATTCACGATGGACAATGAGGACTCCCTGACGCGCCTCGCGGATCGCCCCGCCTGGCAACGACGCTTCGACCACATCCGGCATCGTCTGCGCCGCAACAGCCGCCGTGGCAGCCGGGC
>SLNI01000207.1 GCA_007133115.1 Thioalkalivibrio sp.
GAGCAGCAGGCGGCCATCGCCCAGATCCACAGCGGTTCCGGGCAGCGGGCGGTTTTTCTGCTCGACGGTGTCACCGGCAGCGGCAAGACGGAGGTCTACCTCGAGGCCGCCGCGCATGCGCTCGCACAGAGCCGTCAGGTGCTGATCCTGGTTCCGGAAATCGCGCTGACCCCGCAACTGGTGCAGCGGGTGAGCCGCCGCTTCCCGGGGCAGGTCGCGGCGCTGCACTCGGGACTGGCCGAAGGGGAACGTCTGCGGGTCTGGGAGCAGGCACGGCGCGGCCACCATCGACTGCTGCTCGGAACGCGCTCGGCCGTGTTCACCCCGCTTCCGCAACTGGGCCTGATCATCGTCGATGAGGAGCACGACCCGGCCTACAAGCAGCAGGACGGACTGCGCTACCACGCCCGCGACCTCGCGATCCTCCGCGGCCATATCGAGTCGCTGCCCGTGGTGCTGGGTTCCGCGACACCCACGCTGGAGACACTGGTCCGGGCCCGCGACGGACGCTACCAGCACCTGCATCTCAGCAAACGGCCCGATGGCTCACTTCCGCCCCCGGTCGCCTGTATCGACACGCGCGTGCACCACACCGACGAGGGCTTGACCATTCCTCTTCTGGACGCGATGCGCCGGACCCTGGAACAGGGCCGGCAGTGTTTCGTCCTGCTCAACCGCCGGGGTTTCGCCCGGGCGCTCGCGTGCGACCACTGTGGCTGGGTCGCCGACTGTCCGCACTGCGACGCACGGCTCACGGTCCACGCGGCGGCCCACCGGGCGGTCTGCCACCTCTGCGGCCACTCCCAACCCCTGGCCGGGCACTGCCCCGAATGCAACCAGGAACTCACCCATCAGGGCATCGGCACCCAGCGCCTGGAACGCGCACTGGCGCGGCATTTCCCCGGTACCCCGCTACTGCGGCTCGACCGCGACAGCGTGCGCCGCCGCGGCGAACTGGAACGCTGCCTGGAGACCATCCGCTCGATGGGATCCGGGATCGTGGTCGGCACGCAGATGTTGGCCAAGGGCCACGACTACCCGCGGGTCGGGCTGGTCGGCATCATCGATGTCGACCAGGGGCTGTTCAGCGTCGACCTGCGTGCAGCGGAACAGACGCTGCAACTCGTGCTGCAGGCCGCCGGCCGTGCCGGACGCGCGGGAGAACCCGGCGAAGTCTGGGTGCAGACGGGCCATCCCGAACATCCGCTGATGCGCGCACTGCGCGCCGGCGATTACCCCACCATGATCGAACCGCTGTTGCAGGAGCGGAAAGCCGCGGGGATGCCGCCCTTCGGCTTCATGGCCCTGGTGCGCGTCGATGCGCCGACCGCCGAGACCAGCCTGCGTCACGCGGAGAATCTGGCGCTGGATCTGCGCCGGCACGCCCGCAACGTCAGCGTCCTTGGGCCCGCCCCGGCGCCCCGGCACCGGGTCAAGCAGCGCTACCGTGAACAGATCCTGCTGCTCAGTCCGCTGCGTGCCAACCTGCACCAGGCGCTGAACGATGCCCGGATGCATTGGGAAGCCCATCCTCCACCCCGAAACCTTCGGGTGGCGATCGACGTCGACCCGATCACCCTCGGCTGAACGCATTCGGGTTAGAATCTCCGGCTGTTTTCATTCTGCGGTTACCGGCCTTGAAAGACATACTCACCCAGGCGCTCGAGTCGGCGCTCTCCCAGCTGGTGCATGACGGCACCCTGCCCGCGGATCACGGCGTCCCCGTGCAACTGACCCGCACGCGCGAACGCGACCACGGGGACTTCGCGACCAACATCGCCCTGCAGCTCGCCAAGCCCGCGCGCCGCAAGCCGCGCGAGATCGCCGAACGGATCCAGGCCGCGTTGCCACCGGTGCCGGGACTCGCGGCCGTGGAGATCGCCGGCCCCGGGTTCATCAACTTCCGGCTTGAAGACCAGGCCCGGTTCGCTGTGCTCAGCGCCATTGCGCGGGCGGGCAGCGACTACGGACGGTCCACAATCGGAGCCGGTCAGAAAGTCCAGGTGGAATTCGTCTCGGCCAATCCCACGGGCCCGCTGCACGTGGGGCACGGCCGGGGTGCGGCCTACGGTGCCACGGTCGCCGACCTGCTCGAATTCTGCGGCTTCGACGTGAGTCGCGAGTATTACGTGAACGACGCTGGCCGGCAGATGAATATCCTTGCCGCCAGCGTCTGGCTGCGTTACCTCGGAAGGCACGGGGTCGACCTGCCCTTTCCCGCCAACGGCTACCGCGGCGACTACGTACTGAAGATCGCCGAAGATCTGGCCGTCGTGTTGGGCGATGGGGGCGTGCACCCGGCCGAAGCCGTGCTGCAGGGTCTGCCGCCCGACGAACCCGACGGCGGCGACAAGGAGGCGTACATCGACGCGATGGTGGAGCGTGCACGCGAGTTGCTGGGTCCGGCTCTCTACCTCGAATTCTTCAACCATGGGCTGAATTCCATCCTGGACGACATCCGCGACGACCTGGGCGCCTTCGGGGTGCACTACCAGAGCTGGTACTCGGAGCGGAGCCTTTCCGACTCCGGCGCGATCGACCGGGCCGTGGCGGCATTGCAGGAACGCGGAACCCTGTACGAGAAAGACGGCGCGCTGTGGTTCCGTTCCACCGACTACGGTGACGACAAGGACCGCGTCGTGCGGCGCGAAAACGGCGAATACACCTATTTCGCATCGGACATCGCCTATCACCGCGAGAAATTCGAGCGCGGCTTCGATCGGATGATCAATGTCTGGGGCGCGGACCATCATGGCTACGTCGCCCGCGTGCGTGCCGCGCTGCAGGCGCTGGGCCTGGACGACGGGCGCCTCGACGTGCTGCTGGTGCAGTTCGCGATCCTGTACCGGGGCGGCGACCGGGTGCAGATGTCCACCCGCTCCGGCAGTTTCGTGACGTTGCGCGAACTGCGCGACGAGGTTGGCTCCGACGCCGCCCGCTTCTTCTACGTCCAGCGCCGCTGCGACCAGCATCTCGACTTCGATCTGGATCTCGCGAAAAGCCAGTCCAACGACAACCCGATGTATTACATCCAGTACGCGCACGCGCGCATCGCGAGCGTGCAGCGGGGTGCCGCGGAGCGGGGCCTGCAAGCAGCAGCACCAGACGCACCCGAGATCGCGCGTCTCACGCTCCAGTACGAGACCGACCTGCTTTCCGAACTGGACCAGTTCCCCGAACGGGTGGCCACCGCGGCGCGCGCCTACGAACCGCACCAACTCGCGCAGTACCTGCGTGATCTCGCGGCTGGCTTCCACGCCTACTACAACTCGGTGCCGTTCATGAACGCCGAGGAGCCGGAACTGGTCTCCGCCCGCCTCGCCCTCGTCGGCGGCATTCGGCGGGTATTGGCGAACGGCCTCGGCCTTCTGGGTGTCAGCGCGCCCGAGAGCATGTAGGATTGAACACGAATGATTGCTGAATCGCACCGATCGTCGCCGGCCCCGAGTCTCGACCACTGACATGAGACAGGCGCGCAGGGTCCGACGAAGTTCTCCCAGCCCCCGCAGGCGACCGACGCCCGGCTGGGCCTGGATGCTCGCCGGGATGATCGTCGGCTTGGCCGTCGCGGCTGTGCTGTACCTGCAGGGTGCCGATCGCATGGGCCAGGACCTGGACTGGCTGACCCAGGAACCCTCGGCGCCGGTCACGGCTCCGGCGCCTGCAGCACCCGGATCCGCCGCCCCGGAGCGCTCGCGCTTCCAGTTCTACGAACTGTTGCCGCGCGACGAAGTCCGCGTCCCCCAACCCACCCCCCCGGCGGCCGCCATCCCACGTCCGCCGGCACCTGCGGCGGAGGCACCCGCGGCACGCACGGAACCGGCCGCGAGGCCCGCCACCCGGGTGCTGCTGCAGACCGGTTCGTTCCGCGAACACTCCCAAGCCGACGAGATGAAGGCCCGGCTGGCGATGATGGGGCTGCAGGCGGACATCCGGCAGGTCCAGGTCGGCGGCCAGACGTTCCACCGGGTCTACCTGGGGCCGTTTGAAACGGAGGCGCAGGCCGAGCGCTGGGCCGAACGGCTGCGGCGCGACAATATCGAGGTCCTGCGCCTGCCCGTCTCCGGGTAATGTCCGAACCGGACGCGGCCACCCGGCACCGCGAGCTGCAGCGGCGGCTCGGGGACCTGTTGCTGGTCGACCGGCCTTCCACCGCGGAACTTCTGCAGCGCGCCAGTCGCCGCATCGAACGCGGCCAGCCGGCGGATCGCCTGCTGGATCAGGCCGCACAACGTGTCGACGAGGCCGGGACTCGCGCCACGCAGTTCCGCTCCTCGCTGCCGGTTCCCGGCTATGCGGGCGATCTGCCCATCCACGCCGAACGCGACCGCATCATCGCGGCCATCGAAGCGCATCCGATCCTCGTGCTGTGCGGCGAGACCGGCTCCGGCAAGACCACGCAGCTGCCCAAGCTCTGCCTCGATGCCGGCCGCGGCCGCAACGGTCTCATCGGCCATACCCAGCCACGACGGATCGCGGCGCGTTCGGTGGCC
>SLNI01000167.1 GCA_007133115.1 Thioalkalivibrio sp.
GCAGCGTCATCCGCCGTGCAGCCTGTCCGGCGCGCCGGACAGGACGTGTTGCAGGAGGCACCCAATGGATTGCAACGGCTGCGAGTTTCATTCCGAACTGTTCTACGATGCCGAATTCCAGATCTGGCTCCGTCGGGAAGACGATGACACCCTGACGGTGGGCATGACCGACATCTCGCAGACCATCGCGGGCAAGATCATCCACGTGCGCGTGCGCCGACCGGGCACACGACGCCCTCCCGGCAAGCCCGTGGCCACCATCGAGAGCGGAAAGTGGGCGGGGCCGATCCCCAACTTCATCGACTGCACCATTGTCGAGGGCAACGCCGAGGTGCTCGACAATCCGCTGCTGCTGAATTCCGATCCCTACAACGCCTGGATTGCCCGTATCGAGCCCGCGGACGGCACGGAAACCGCGCTGAGCGGCTTTCTGACCGGCGACGAGGCCGAGCGGGGCTACTGCCAGCGCGCGCGGGACGAGGATATTCATTGTCAGCGTCGAACGCGCTGAACGAGGTCGCCATGAAGCCCGAACATTATCTGGATAATGAAGAACAGACGGTCGTCATCGTGATGACCTCGGGCCCTTCCGAGCCCCATCGTTGTGCCACGCCATTTTATCTCGGTGCCGTCATGGCATCGATGGATGTCGATGTGCATATTTTTTTCACGATGGAGGGCGTGCGCCTGATGCAGAACGGCGTTGCCGAAGGCATGGTGGCAATGGCCGGAGGCAAGTTGATTATTGATTTCATTCGCGATGCCAAGCGCGCCGGTGTACGGCTCCACGTTTGCCACCCCGCCCTGCCGGGGTATAAAATTGAGCCCTCCACCGATCTCATTCCCGAGGTCGATGAAGTGAATCGGGCCAGTGAGCTCGCAGATCTCGTGTTACGCAGTGACAAGACACTGACTTTCTGATTTTCCGTAGTTTTTCCTCTGGAGGACAAAATGGGCGCAGTTCGGGGTTGTGACATTCCTGAAGACCTGCTTTACAACATTGAGAGCAACGTATGGGTGCGCAAGGAGGCGGATGGTACCGCCACCGTTGGGCTTACTTCCTACGCCTGCTCGCTGGCCGGGCAGATCGTTTCCTACACGCCCAAGAAGGTCGGAAAGAGTGTCAAGCAGGACAAGTCCTGCGCCACGGTCGAATCCGGCAAGTGGGTGGGTCCGGCGAAGACTCCGGTCGGTGGCGAAGTCGTTGCAACCAACGATGCCGTGACCGCGAAGCCGGGTTTGATCAACGAAGATCCTTACGGCGAAGGCTGGCTCGTCCGGATCAAGCCGGATGACTGGGACGGCGAGTCCGCTGACCTGAAGACGGGTGGGGACGCGCTGGCTGCTTTCGAGTCCAAGATGGACACGGATGGTTTCGGCGGCTGCTGATCGGCACTCGGTTCCACGAAGGAAGAATACAGAAGGGGCTGCCGCGCTCAACCGCCGGCAGCCCCTTTTTTCATACCCGCGATTTTTCAGGGTCGTTCAGAACTCCGCGTAC
This sequence comes from Thioalkalivibrio sp., assembly GCA_007133115.1. Classification (GTDB taxonomy): domain Bacteria; phylum Pseudomonadota; class Gammaproteobacteria; order Ectothiorhodospirales; family Ectothiorhodospiraceae; genus Thioalkalivibrio. The sequence continues at coordinate 1,502 of SLNI01000167.1, forward strand.
CAGCTGAGTCCGATACTGCGTCCGGGCGCCAGAAGGTCCTGCACGCCATTCGCCGGGTCGATGCGGCCCGCACTCATCTCGTTTACGTGCTCACGGAAGGCCTTGTCGAACAGGTTGGTCACGCCCAGGGTCAACTCGTGCTCCCGGAATCCCGCGGACGGGCCGAACCGGTAGCCGACGGATACGTCGGCGGTGGTGAATCCCGACGTCTCGCGTTCGGTACCCCCGCTGAAGATATCGGCGGTCCGGTCCTGCTTGGACACCATGCGCACCTGTCCGGCCCACTGCCACCCGCGCGCGCGGATCTGCTCCACGCCGATCGAGACTTCCGGCGCGGGCATCTGGTAGAGAGGCTCGTTGAACGCGGGATCCAGGTTTTCACCCTGAAGCCAGGTGCCCTGCGCGTACGCAGCCCGTCCGTTGCCCAGGTCGTGGTCGAGCGTGAACTCGACGCCGCGGATGCGCGCCTTTTCGAGGTTCACGGTGCGTTTCACGTTCGGGGCAATGACCTGCCCCCCGATGTAGTCCCGGATCTCGCTCTGATAAACCGCGACCGTGTAGGTGGTGGCATCGCCAAGTGCACCGCGTGCTCCGAGTTCGAAGGTACGGTTGCGCTCGGGATCGAGCTGTGGATTGCTGATCCAGGTGAAGCCGTCGCTGTAGGGATAGGTCAGGAAACGCTCCAGCATGCTCGCGGATCGGTAGCCTTCGGACAGGCTGGCATAGGGCTGCACCGCTGAATTCAGATCCCAGGTGACCCCCGCCGACCACGAGAGGTTGTAATCGGTTTTCTCGAGCGGCGGCGGGACGCCCAGTGCGCGGTCCGCGTTGCCGGTGACCTCGTCGTAGCGCGCGCCCAGCGTGACCGTGAAGTCGTCCAGGTAGATGTCGTCCTGGAGGAAGACGCCGGTGGATTCGAGGCGGCCGTTCTCGATCAGCGGCAGCCGGAAGTTCGGCTGGAAACCGGGTGCGAAACCCACGAAGGACACCGGGGATGCTTCCAGCCGCCAGGTGTCGACCCCGGCCAGCACGATATGCCGGGGGTGCGGTGAGAACTCGACCTGCACGCGCCCACCCTCGGTGTCGAAATCGGTGTCCGAGGTGCGGTAGTTCTGCGCGCGTTCGCGGTTCCAGTCGTAGTTGCCGCGCTCGAGGTTCTGCTGGTAGACCGATGCGCTCATCCGCACATCCCAGGGACCACCCAGCTCGCCTTCGTACAGACCTTCCAGCAGATCCCGCTGCTGGTAGGGTCCGTAATGGGTGTTGAGCCCGTCCGGCTGATGCAAACCGGCGCCGGGGGGTGGCGTGATCGGCTGTTCCAGGTAGCGGCGCGAGGCCAGGTGCCAGACGTCCTCGCGGCGATCGCGCTGGGCCCGGAATTGCAGTTCGTGTCCGGGGGCCACCCGGACCCGGTACCGGAGATTCCCCGAGGCCTGTTCGGTACCACTGTCGTCCAGCCGGTCGCCGTCTCCGGTCCTGTAGTCATCGGTGTCGAGAAACGCGCCCGACAGATCCAGCAGGTGGCGTTCATTGGACAGGGAGACTCCTGCACTGCCGCGAACGCCGTCATCCACCGAGGTGTAGCCCAGGCGGGTCCAGCCACTGACGGAAGGCTCCTCGGTGAAACGGCCGCCGCGGGTAATGATGTTGATCACGCCGCCCATCGCGCTGGCACCGTACAGCACCGAATTGGGTCCGCGGATCACTTCGATGCGTTCGATCAGGTCGACGTTCACGTAGGTCGACAGAGACCCGCGCGCGGGCGGTTGCAGGGCATTGATGCGTACGCCGTCGATCAGCACGAGCACCTGGTCGCGCTTCAGGCCGCGGATGATCGGATCGAGGCCGGTGGAGCCGTCCACTGCAAGGCTGATACCGGGTTCCCCGCGCAGCAGGTCGCCCAAGGTCCGGGCCTGGGTGCGACGGATCTCCTCCGCCTCAATCACGTTGATCGAACGGGCGGTGTCCGCGATCAGCGCTTCGTACCCCTTGGCGGTCACGGTGACCGGGTCGAGCACGACGGTCGGGGTGTCGGCATGCGCCGATGCGGCGGCTACCGCCGAGGCCAGGCTGACGAGGACGGTCGTGGACTTGCGCATGAGAGACTCCCTATCTTCGAAGACGTTTCAGAGAACTGCGAACCAGGCCCTCTCGGCTGGAGTTCTAGGGGAGGGCGATCGATCCGCGCGGACGATCCTGCATCTGCAGCGGCTGGCCGGCGGGTGCTCCGCCAACCAGCGTTCGCGAATATATCGGAATGCTGAAACCATCGCGAGTGACCGCAACGGGTCGCCCGCTTTGCTTCCGATCGGGATTTTTCGCCCTGCTCCGCCGGGTTCGCTGGCGTAACGTTCTCCCCTGTAGGCGTTTTGACGCGGGCGGCAAAAGGGCATAGATTCGCGACGATGATGCCGGTCGCCCGGAAGCGCTGAGCGGAGCGGGCAGCCGTTTGATGTTCCAGGGGTGTGAGTGCGTCGTGCTCGCATCGGCTGCATTGCCGGGTCCCAGGTCGGCCGAAATCGGTTTGCCCGCGGCCCGTAGCCTTCTCGCCCCCGTACCGATTGGAGAGTCCCATGCCCAGCTCAGTCCTGACCCGCGGCCTCGTGGCGCTGGCCCTCTTCGTGTGTGCCAGCCTGGTCCAGGCCGACACCCTGAAACCCTTTGTGCTCGCGTACAGCAAGCCGGGGGCGGACGTTTCCGCGGAGGTCGAGTCCGTGCGTGAACAGCTTCAGGGTGCGGGCTACCGGATTCTCGGCGAATACCCGGTGACCGATGACGCGCGGGTCCTGATCGCGACCTCGGACGCCCTGCTGTCCGCTGCGGCCACCAAGCCGCGCGGGGCCTACATCGCCCCGATGCGCGTGGCGGTCACGCGGGTAGATGGCAACGTCCAGGTCAGTTACCTGAACCCCGAGTATTTTCGACACGCCTATCAGATCGAAACCTCGCTTGCGGCTGCCGCAAA
>SLNI01000114.1 GCA_007133115.1 Thioalkalivibrio sp.
CCTGGCGGTGCACCTGGTACCGGTGTGGTGGCTGCACCGGGTTTCTGATCAAGCAATGAAGAGATAACCGCATGGCTTCAGAAGGCGCACTCCCCACCATGGAAGAGCACATTGCTCACCACCTCAGCAACCTCACTTTCGGCTTGCACCCCGAAAACGGTCTCGGATTCGCGATGACCAGCACCGAGGCGGGGGAAATGGGGTTCTGGGCCATCCACGTCGACTCCATGCTCTGGTCGATCGGCCTGGGCATTCTCTTCGTGCTGAGTTTCCGCATGGCCGCCAAGCGCGCGAGTGCTGCGGTTCCCGGCGGCTGGCAGAATTTCGTTGAGTGGATCATCGAGTTCATCGACGAGAACGTCCGCGGCTCCTTCCGACACAAGAACGCCATGGTCGCGCCGCTTGCGTTGACGATCTTCGTCTGGGTCTTCCTGATGAACCTGATGGACCTGGTGCCCGTGGACCTGATTCCGCACCTGTTCTATCTCGCCGGTGTCCCGTACATGAAGATCGTGCCGACCACCGATGTCAACGTGACGATCGGCCTGGCGCTGGGCGTGTTCATTCTGATCCTGTACTACAGCCTCAAGATCAAGGGACCCGTGGGTTTCATCAAGGAACTCAGCGGGATTCCGTTCCAGACCAACATTCTCGTGCTGAAGCCTATATTCTGGGCGATCAACCTCGTGCTCGAGACGATCAACCTGATCGCGAAACCCGTCTCGCTCGCGCTGCGACTGTTCGGCAACCTGTACGCTGCGGAGATGATCTTCATCCTCATCGGCGTGATGTACTCGGCGGGCCTCATGCTCGGCCTGGTCGGTGGCGTGCTGCACGTGGGATGGGCGATCTTCCACATCCTCGTCGTTCCGCTGCAGGCCTTCATCTTCATGGTGCTGACGGTCGTCTACATCGACATGGCCTACAGCGAAGACCACTAGCCTTCAACCCTTCCAAATTCAACTGACTGATTCAAACTCGACTGGAGATACAAGATGGAAATGGCAAACGCTCTGATCGTTCTGGCTGGCTCCCTGCTGCTGGGCCTGGCCGCCGTCGGTGCCGCGATCGGCGTGGGCACCCTCGGGGGTCGCTTCCTCGAAGGCGCGGCCCGTCAGCCCGAACTGATCCCGATGCTGCGTACGCAGTTCTTCATCGTCATGGGTCTCACCGACGCGGTCCCGATGATCGGCGTGGGTATCGGCCTGTACGTGCTGTTCGCCCTGGGTTAAGCGGCTGAACGGGTCCCGAGGATCCCTCGCCACTCTCAACCTGAGGTCACAGGATGAACATCAATCTCACCATCATCGGGCAATTGCTCGCGTTCAGTGTATTCGTGTGGTTCACCATGCGCTTCGTCTGGCCGCCGCTGTCCGACGCGCTGGAAACACGTCGCAAGAAAATCGCAGACGGTCTTGCTGCCGCCGAGCGCGGTCAGAACGAGCAGCGTCTGGCCGAGGAACGCGCCAAGGATCTCCTGAAGGAAGCCAAGGTACAGGCCAACGAGATCCTCTCCGCTGCGCAGAAGCGCGCCAATGACGTGGTCGAGGAAAGCAAGACCACCGCGCGCGAGGAGGCCGAGCGAATCAAGGAAGCCGCCCAGGCCGACATCGAGCAGGAGCTGAACCGTGCTCGCGAGGAGCTGCGCAAGAAGCTCGCGACGCTGGTGGTTTCCGGTGCCGAGCAGATTCTGGCCAAGGAGATCGATGCGTCCGCGCACGGCGCCTTGCTGGATGGCCTCGCCGAACGGCTGTAAGGAGATCCCATGTCCGACATGACGCCGCTCGCCCGTCCGTACGCCCGCGCAGCCTTCGAGCTGGCCAGCTCCCGTAACGAGCTGCAGGCCTGGGACGATGAGCTCGCCCTGCTGGCAGCGATCGCGGCCGACGAGCGGGTGGACGGCCTCCTGGCCGACCCCCGCGTCCCGCGTGGAGACAAGGCACGCCTGATGCTCGATCTCTCCGAGGGCCAGGTTCGTGACGAGGTCCGGAACTTTCTGCAGCTGCTTGCGGAGAACGGTCGTCTTTCCGTGCTTCCGGCGATACGCGAAGAGTACGCGGCGCTGAAAGCAGAGACGGAGAAACGCGTCGTCGCGCGGATCGTCTCGTTCCGCAAGGTCACGCAGGCACAGGAAAAACAGCTGCTCCAGGCCCTGAGCACCCGTCTGGGCTGCGAGGTCGAACTGGAATGTACGGTCGATGAATCCCTGCTCGGCGGTGCCGTGGTCCGTGCCGGCGACCTGGTCATCGACGGGTCGGTGCGGGGCCAACTGACTCGCCTTGCCGCCCATTTGAGTCGCTAAGAGGAATCAATCCATGCAACTGAACCCTTCCGAGATCAGTGATCTCATCAAGCAGCGAATCGAGAAATTCGAGGTGGGCTCGGAGGCCCGCACCGAAGGCACGGTCGTGAGCCTGACCGACGGCATCTGCCGTATCCACGGCCTCGGCGACGTCATGCAGGGGGAAATGATCGAATTCCCTCGCGACACCTTCGGGATGGTGCTGAACCTGGAGCGCGATTCGGTCGGCGCGGTGGTGCTTGGGGATTACAAGCACATCACCGAAGGCGATACCGTCCGCTGCACGGGCCGCATCCTCGAGGTGCCCGTCGGCGAGGCGCTGCTCGGGCGCGTGGTCGACGCGCTGGGGCGTCCCATCGACGGCAAAGGCCCGGTCGCGGCCGACCTCACCACCCCGATCGAGAAGATCGCACCGGGCGTCATCGAGCGCCAGTCGGTGTCGCAGCCGCTGCAGACCGGGCTCAAGGCGATCGACGCGATGGTGCCGATCGGCCGCGGCCAGCGCGAGCTGATCATCGGCGACCGCCAGACCGGGAAGACCGCCGTGGCGGTGGACGCGATCATCAATCAGATCGGCACCGGCGTGAAATGCATCTACGTGGCCGTGGGCCAGAAGGCTTCGTCGGTGGCCGGCGTGGTGCGTCGCCTGGAAGATGCCGGCGCGATGGAGCACACCATCATCGTCGCCGCGAACGCCTCCGAGTCTGCGGCGATGCAGTTCATCGCCCCCTACTCCGGTTGCACCATGGGCGAGTACTTCCGCGACCGCGGCCAAGACGCCCTGATCGTCTACGACGACCTGACCAAGCAGGCCTGGGCCTACCGCCAGGTGTCGCTCCTGCTGCGCCGCCCGCCGGGTCGTGAGGCCTACCCGGGCGACGTCTTCTACCTGCACTCACGCCTGCTCGAGCGCGCCTCGCGGGTCAACGTCGAGTACGTCGAGAAGTTCACCAACGGTGAGGTCACCGGCAAGACCGGCTCGCTGACCGCGCTGCCGATCATCGAGACCCAGGCGGGTGACGTGTCGGCCTTCGTGCCGACCAACGTGATCTCGATCACCGACGGCCAGATCTTCCTCGAGACCGACCTCTTCAACGCCGGTATCCGGCCGGCGATCAACGCTGGTCTGTCGGTGTCGCGCGTGGGTGGTGCCGCTCAGACCAAGATCATCAAGAAGCTCGGCGGGGGCGTGCGCCTGGCGCTGGCCCAGTACCGCGAGCTTGCGGCGTTCTCACAGTTTGCCTCCGACCTCGACGAACTGACCCGCAGGCAGCTCGACCGCGGCAAGCGCGTGACCGAGCTGATGAAACAGGGCCAGTTCTCGCCGTTGGCGGTGGGCGAGATGGCGTTCTCGCTGTTCGCGGCCAACGAGGGCTTCCTCGACGACGTCGAGGCCGACCAGATCGTGCGCTTCGAAAAGGCTCTGCTGGACTATGTGCGCGCCTCGCAGAAACCCCTGCTGGACAAGATCAACGAGGCGGGCGATTACGACGCCGAGATCGAGGCAGGCATGCGCGCGGCCATGGAAGAGTTCAAGGCCAAACACAGCTGGTAACGGGAGCACGCAATGGCGGGCGCAAAGGAAATCCGGACGCAGATCAAGAGTATCAAGAGTACTCAGAAGATCACCAAGGCCATGGAAATGGTGGCCGCGTCCAAGATGCGACGGGCCCAGGAGCGCATGGAGGAATCGCGCCCCTACGCCCGGAAGATCTACAGCACCATCGGCCATGTCGCCATGGCCAGTGCCGAGTACAAGCACCCGTTCATGATCGAGCGCGAAGTTCGGCGCGTGGCGCTGATCATCGTGTCGACCGACCGGGGCCTCTGTGGTGGCCTGAACGTGAACCTGTTCAAGAAGGCCGTGCAGGAGATGCGCCGCTACCGGAACGAGGGGGTGGAGGTCGATCTCTGCCTGTTCGGCAACAAGGCACTGGGTTTCTTCAAGCGCCTGGGCGGCAACGTCATCGCTGAGGCCACCCACCTGGGGGACCGGCCACGCATGGTCGACCTGATCGGCGGAATCAAGGTGGTGCTGGACGGTTTCCGTGAAGGCACGATCGATCGGGTCGTGCTGGTCGAGAACAAGTTCATCAACACGATGACCCAGCAGCCGGTGGTGTCACAGATGCTGCCGACGGCGCC
>SLNI01000079.1 GCA_007133115.1 Thioalkalivibrio sp.
GACAAGCCTCCAGGATCGTCCACTACCTCGACCCCCGTCGAGACGCCTCGAGGCTCACTGGGAATTCGGGCCGGATTCCGGATCGCCGAGGCTTGACGCCATCTGACAGAGTTCGGCCACGCTGTCCGCTCGCATCTTTTCCATCACACGGGCACGATATTTCTCCACGGTGCGCGGACTGATATTCAATTGTGCGCCGATGTGCTTGTTGCTCAATCCTTCGGTAACGAAGCGCATGACCTCAGCCTCACGCGGGGTCAGATCGTCCCAGCGCTTGCGCATTCGTTCGCGCCAAGTGCGTTCGTCATGCTGACACCGATCGATCGCGAAAGCCTCCTCGATCCGGGTGATCAGGGCCTCCGCCGAAAACGGTTTCTCAAGGAAATCCACAGCACCGGCCTTCAAGGCCCGAACCGTGCCCGGAATGTCCCCGAAGGCCGAGATGAAGATCACCGGTAGCGTGCAGCCGCGGGCGTTCAGGGTCTCTTGCACCTCCGGTCCGTTCATGCCCGGCATCCGCAGGTCCAGAACCAGACAACCCGGCTGCGCAGGGTCCAGGCTTGCAAGCATTTTCTCCCCCGACGCGAACGACTGCACCCGATAGCCGGCAAGCTCGAGGGCCAGCGTGACCGAGCGGCGCATTGCCGGGTCGTCATCCACCAGAATCACGGTTGGGGTGTCGCTCATTCGCAATCTTCCACGGCATGCAGGGGCAACGTGAAATGAAGCACGGCACCCACCGCCCCCACCTCCGCCCAGAGGCGGCCGCCGTGGGCCTCGACAATCGTTCGGGAAATCGCCAGACCCATCCCCATGCCCGTTTCATTTTCCGTTTCAAAGACATCGAAGATGCGATCCGCCCAGACAGGGGAGAGCCCGGGTCCGGTGTCGGAGACCGTGATTCGAGCCTCCCGCAGGTCGGATTCCACGAGGACCTGCACGATTCGCACCGTCGATTCGACACGGTCGATCGCCTCGATGGCATTGCACAGCAGGTTGACCATCACCTGCTCGATCTGGAGGGGGTTGACCAGGACCCGAATCGGCATCGGCGGCAGGGAAATTTCCAGGCGGGTGGATTTGCGGCGGGCCAGGGGCATCACGAGTTCCAGCGCGTCCCGAACGGGTTTATCGATCGGGCAGGGTTCGGTCCGAAGCTCACCGCGGCGCATGAAGCGCCGGAGTCCGTCGACAATAGCCTCGGCCCGTGCCACTTGCGTTCGAAGATCGTCGACCGCCGCCAACATGCGTGATGAATCGAGTGGCTGTTGCCGAGCGAGTGTTGCCAGGGAATCGCTGTAAAGGCTCGCAGCGGCCAGAGGCTGCGCGAGCTCGTGGACCAGCGAGCCAGCGAGAACGGTTACGGAATTCAGTCTCGCGGCACGAGCCATTTCCTCCCGCCGGCGCCGGCTTTCCTGTTCCGCCAGGACCCGGGGGCTAATGTCCAGGTGTGCCACGACCGCACCGTCGCACCCGTTCCCCAGCGAGGTCACCGTCACCATGAACCAGCGTGGCTGGTCGGGCGCATGACAGGGATATTCCAGCGAGAACTCCGATTGCTTGCCAGCGAGGACCGCCAGAATCCCGGCTTGCGTTTTCTCCCCGTATCCTTCGGGATCATCATCCCCGTTCAAGTGGCAGGCATCGAGATAGCTGAAGCCGACCCCCTGCTCGAGACCGGGGTCGGCAGCGTTTTCTCGCGCGAAACGCCGCCATGACTCATTGACTTCCACGATCCGTCCAGAGGCGTCGAGCACGGCAATCTGGGCGGTCAATGCATCCAACACCGCCTGCCGCGACTCAGGAGGCGTCCGATAATTCATCAGTACCCTGCGGCCCGTAGCGTGCGGAGTGTTGCCCTCACTGCCATGCCAATACGCTCCCCGACGATACGCAAGTACGCCGATCGCTCGCTGCAAATTGCCGCGTCGGCCATCGGTGCAACGGCTTGAATCATGGAGCGATCCGGCACGGACATGATTGGCGCTGGTTGCATTGGACTACCTTCAAGATCCAGATTGTCAGGGAAGGAGTGCGCTTTGGCTTCCCGCCGAGAGGGTAGGAGAATCCGCCTGCCATATCTTTACAATACAAGGGGTACCCCCCGTTCACCAGCGCTGGCAGCCAGAGCCACCATGTTTGTACTGGTGGCTTATCAGGTCGCTACTTGCGAGACTATTCAGGCATACGGAAAGTTCGGTATCCGATCGCTGCGCTGGGGCTGCGTTGGGACACGGGCACTTGGCCGGCCCGACGGATCGTTTGGGTCCATCCTCGTCCCCTCCGGAGACGACGGCTCATCTCATGACCGGCGTCAGTCAGGAATCGGGGCCAGACGTCTTCGTTGTGCGTGGGCCAGCGCTTCTTCGATAAACGAGTGCGACACCGGACGCGGCGATCAGCAGTCCAACCAGATCGGTGGCCTGCAGGCGGTCGCCGAAGGCGAGCCAGCCCATGAGCATGGTGACCGGTGGGCCCAGGTAGAACAGGCTGGCGAGGCGGGTCGCGTCCAGATCTTCCAGCAGCCGCCACATGAGGCCATAGGCCCCGAGCGAGACGGCGAAGATCAGCCACGCCATGGTGGCCACGAACTCCGGTGCCCAGGTCACCGCCATGCCTTCCAGGACGATGGCGGGCACGACGAGGACGAGCGCGGTAGCGGCAGACTGATAGAACAGCGTGGCGTCCAGCGGCAGATCGCTCCGGCCCAGCAGCTCGCGGCGTCGCTGCAGCAAGGTCGCAATGGTGATGGCGATTACCGAGCCCAGGGGCACCAGGTAGGCGAAGGCCGAACCGGCATCGGACCATTCGATCCGCGCGCCAACGGCAACAGCGACCCCCGCGAATCCCAGCGTAAGGCCGGCCCATTGCCGGGCGGTGGCGGACTCGCCCGTGACGAGGCCGGAAAACGCGCCCGTGGCCAGCGGCTGCAAAGCCACCACCAGCGCCACGATGCCGGCGGGCACGCCGCGTTCCAGGGAAATCAGTACGCAGGCCAGCCAGACGCCATGGGCGAGTACTCCGACCGTGGCCGCATGGCCCACCGAGGCCGCACCGGGCCAAACAAGGCGGCGGCGCCAGACGAGCACCATCCACAGGACCAGTGCCAGCACCAGGTAGCGCAGGAGCAGCAGGGTGAAGGTGCCGGCGTATGGCAGGCCCCAGGCCGCGCCGATGAACCCGGAGTTCCACAGCAGCACAAAGGCCGCGGCCAGAGCCAGTACCCTGGCTTGATCGTTCGCGTTGTTCATGGCAACAACACTCTCCCATGGGAAACAGCAACGCCTCGAGCAGGGTTTGGTGGGGCAGGTGAGGGCGCGCTCGAACCGCGAATCCAAGGCTCGGCAAGGATGGACGCAAGACGGATTCGAGCCGTCTCAATCTCGGTTCGATCCGAAGGGTAACACTGGAGTGGGGCCACCATCGTGGCTGACCGACTCCTGACGGTGGGCAAAAGGAACCACATTGGAGGCGGATTGTCCCACTGTTTGTAGGGGCGATCATCAAGGTCTCGATACGCCTCGCCACACACTGGGCGAAGGTGCTCTGGATCGTCCCGGTCGGCACCCGACCCGTTCCACAAGGAGATTACCCATGGGCATCGAAGTAACCGGCATCCTCGGCCTGATCTGGCTGATCATCGTGATCTGGGCTATCGTCAAGGTCGTCCAGAGTGCGGCCGGAACGGGGGCAAAAGTCCTCTGGATCGTGGTCCTGCTCGTGTTCCCATTGATTGGATTGATCGTCTGGTTCCTGTTGGGTCCCAAGGGGTAGCGGCGATCACGAAGCGAAACAGCGTCGCTCGGTTACCCCTGAACGTGACGGGGCAACCGCCAGGGGAGCATGCCAGCAGCATCCCGGCTCGCGCGTTCCCGGCATTTGCATCGGCACGCCAGTCGGGCTTCAAAGCACCGAACCCACATGAAGGAGTCCACCTTGATCAAAATGACAAACCGACTGTTTCTTCTGCTCGCGATGGCACTGTTGCCGTTCGCCACGCTGGCCGACCAGCCGAATGATGCGGCCGCACTCGAGGGTGTCGAGCACGGAAAGGTCGTTTTCGACATCAACAATTCCAGCGCAAGCTCTCTGAACCTTTACCTCTCGGTTATTCGTGAGACCCACGACGATCTGGTTCGGCAAGGGGTCGAACCCGACATTCTGCTCGCCTTCCGCGGACCGGCGGTGACGCTGGTATCGACCGATCGCGAACGGTTCGATCTCACTGAGTTCGACGCGCTCGACCAGATCGCCGACCACGTTGCGGACCTGCAGATGCTCGGCGTGCGCATGGAGGGTTGTGGCGTCGCCACCCGGCTGTTCGGGATCGACAACAATGCGCTGCTGGATGGCATCCAGCCGGTCGGCAACACCTTCGTATCGCTGATCGGCTACCAGGCCCGAGGCTATGCGGTCATTCCGATCTACTA
>SLNI01000109.1 GCA_007133115.1 Thioalkalivibrio sp.
CTGGATACCGGGCGCGACGACGCGCCGCCCGGGGGCTGGCACGGCTGGATCCTGCTCACCGGCGCGAGCGTGTTCGCGGTGTTTCTGCTGCCGTGGTGGGGCGTCGAAGGACAGTGGCCGGATACCGCGAAGAGCCTGTTCGGCATCGTCTGGCCCGTGCTGCTGGGCGTCGTGCTTTCGGTGGTCGCCTCGCGCCGGCTGCGGCCCTGGCCGATTCCGGCCGGAGACGTGCTCGTACTGCTGACACCGCTGCCCGGCATGGCGCTGCGCGCGGGCCATGCGCTGGGCGTCACCGGTCCGGCGGCACGCCGACTGCTGCGCCACTGGCAGGCCGGCGCGCTGGCCCGCTACATGAGGGCCGACCACCGCTTCGGGCGCTTTTCGGAACACCTGTGGCGGCGCGACGCCTCGCTGCTGTTCACGCTTCTGCTCGCGCTGGTGGCGTCGATCGGCGCCCTCGGCTTGGCGTACTGAGGCGCGCCGGCTGGCCCACTAGAGCGCCTTTTCCAGCCGCTCGCAGAGAATCTCGAGCGCCCGGACACGGGCCCAGCGCTTGTCGTTGCCCTCGATCAGGTGCCATGGCGCGTACCCCGTGCTGGTGCGCTCGACCATGTCGTTCACCGCGTGCGCGTACTCGTCCCACCGGTCCCGGTTGCGCCAGTCCTCGTCCGTGAGCTTGTGCTGCTTGAAACTGGTCTCCTCGCGTGCCTTGAACCGCGCGAGCTGCTCGTCCTTGTCGATGTGCACCCAGAACTTGACCAGCACGATGCCGTGTTCGGTCAACTCCTCCTCGAACTCGTTGATTTCCCGGTAGGCGCGGATCCATTCGTCCTCCGCGGCGAAACCCTCGACGCGTTCGACCAGCACGCGGCCGTACCAGGAACGATCGTAGAGAGTGAACCGCCCGGCGCGCGGAATGTGCCGCCAGAACCGCCACAGGTAATGGTGGGCGCGTTCCTCGTCGGAGGGTCCCCCGACCGGGATCACCCGGTAGCCGCGCGCGTCGATCGCCGCGGTGATCCGGCGGATGATGCTGCCCTTGCCCGCGGCATCCCAACCTTCCAGCACGACAATGGTGCTGACCCGCTTCTCCTTCGCGTTGCGCGCCAGCACGTTCAGGCGGCCCTGGAGCTCGGCCAGGCGCTTGCGGTAGTCCTTCTTCTCCAGGTGCCTGTCGAGGTTCAGGAAGTCGAGGATCGTCCGGTCCGTGTCCCGGGGGCTGCTCCAGGCGGTGGTGCTGCCACGCAGGGTTTTGGGGTCCAGCGCCATGCGCTTGCGCACCACCTCGAGGATGTGCGACGCGGTCGTGACGTTGCGGTGCCGCTCGTCATAGCCTTCGATGATCACCCACGGCGCCTCGCCGGTGCTGGTCTGGCGCAGGGTCTGCTCCGCCACCGTCCGGAACGTGTCGTAGGACTTCAGGCCGTCCAGGTCGCGCTGCCCGATACGCCACTGGGTGCGCGGATCCTTGCGCAGCGTCCGGATGCGTTGCGCCTGCTTCTTCTTGCCCAGGTGGAACCACAGCTTGATCAGCAGCGCGCCGCCGTCCACCAGCATCTTCTCGAAGGTGTTGATGCGCCGGAGCATCACGTCCAGGGCATCGTCGTCGATGCGGTCGTTCACGCGCATCGAAATCGGGTCGCTGTACCAGGAACCGAACAGCACACCGATGCGGCCCTTCGGCGGCATGGTGCGCCAGTAGCGCCAGAATGCGGGCCGCTCGCGTTCCTCGTCGGTCGGCTCGTCGAAGGCCGCGGTCCCGATCCAGCGGGGGTCCATCCACTGGTGCAGCATGTTCACGGTTTCACTCTTGCCGGCGCCGTCGGCCCCAGAGATCAGCAGGATCACCGGAAAATCGCATTCGAGGAGGTCCTGCTGCAGATCCAGAAGTTCGGTGCGCAGGGTGGGCATCAGCGCCTTGTACTCACTCTTGTCGAGCGTGTGGCCCAGTTCCGCGGCTTCAAACATTCAGGCTTCCTCCGTCAATCCGGCCGGCTCTGGGGTGCCGCGCGCATCCGCCGCAGCACGCCATCGCCGCGGCGCAGACTGAACAGGAGCAGGCCGAGACCACCGGCACCGAGCGGCCACACCGGCCAGGCGATCCCCAGCCACTGCGGCACGGTGTCCAGCTGGGTCATCAGGCCGGCGGCAAAAAGCAGCCCGAAACCGATCATGGCCTCGAGACGACGGCGGGCGTCCCGCTGCAGCATCGAGCGCAGATCCCGGACCTCCTCCCGCAGCGCGGCATCGCGACTCGCACGCTGGCGTTCGATCTCCAGCACCTCGTGCAGGCGCGCCGGGAGTTCCGGGAGGTGCACCAGCATCTTGGGCAGGTGGCGCTCGGCGCTGCGCAGGAATGCGCGCAGCCCGACCTGTTCGGACATCCAGCGCTCCAGGAACGGCTTGGCGGTCGCCCACAGGTCGAGCTGGGGATACAGTTGCCGCCCCAGCCCCTCGATGTTCAGCAAGGTCTTCTGCAGCAGCACCAGTTGCGGCTGCACCTCCATGTCGAAGCGCCGCGCGGTCTGGAACAGCCGCAGCAGCACGTGGCCGAAGGAGATCTGGTCCAGCGGTTTCTGGAATATCGGTTCGCAGACCGACCGGATCGCCGCCTCGAACTCGTCGACCCGGGTATGTTCCGGAACCCAGCCCGACTCGACGTACAGTTCCGCGACGCGCTGGTAATCGCGCCCGAAGAAGGCGTGGAAATTCTCCGCGAGGTAGTGCTGATCGGACGGCAGCAGGCTGCCGACGATGCCGAAATCCACGGCGAGATAGGTCGGATCCGCGGGATCGCTGGCATCCACGAAGATGTTGCCGGGGTGCATGTCGGCGTGGAAGAAGTTGTGCTTGAACACCTGCGTGAAGAAGATCTCGACCCCGCGCTCGGCCAGCAGCTTGAGGTCCACGCCCAGCGCACGCAGTTCATCGATATTGGCCACCGGAATGCCGCTGATGCGCTCCATCACCATGACGTTGGTCCGGGTGTAGTCCCAGATCACCTCGGGGATGTACAGCAGCGGGTTGTTCTCGAAGTTGCGGCGGATGGTGATTGCGTTGGCGCCCTCACGCACGAGGTCGAGTTCGTCGAGCACGGTCTTTTCGTATTCCCGCACGACCTCGCGCGGACGCAGGCGGCGGCCATCGGCCCAGTAGCGATCCGCGAGATAGGCGATCAGGTGCATGATCTCGAGATCCGCGCGGATGGTGCGCAGGATGCGCGGACGCACCACCTTGACCACCACCGAGCGACCGTCTCGCAGCCGCGCCGCGTGAACCTGGGCGATGGACGCCGACGCCAGCGGCGCATCGGAGAATTCGGCGAAGATCCGGTCGATCGGCTGTTCCAGCGACTTCTCGATCTCCGCCCGTGCCTCGTCGCTGGGAAACGGCGGCACCCGGTCCTGCAGGCGCGCGAGTTCCAGCGCGATGTCGTCGGGCAGCAGGTCGCGCCGGGTCGAGAGCATCTGGCCGAACTTCACGAAGATCGGGCCGAGATCCTCCAGCGCACGGCGAATGCGCTCGCCGCGGCTGCCCTCGGCGCGGCGGAACCAGTTCCAGGGCAGCAGGTGCAGCAGGAAGCTCAGCGGCCGCAGCGGCTTGAGCGTGAACAGGATCGCGTCGAGCCGGTAGCGCACCAGCACGCGACCGATGGCCCACAGGCGCAGCCCCTGTTGCAGGGTGCGGATCATCCCGGTTCGGACGCCCCGGGGCCGCCGCCGGAATCGGGTCCGCGCTCCGCTTCCAGCAACTCGAGCCGAGCCTCCAGCCGGGCGACGTCATCGCGCAGTTCGGCGATGTCGGCGGTCCAGGCCTCGAACTCGCCGGACGCCGGGAGGAAGCGGGCCTCTTCCTGCACGTAGTCACCGACGTCTTCGAATCCGCGCCGGGTGAAGCGCTCGAACTGACCACGCAGCGCATCCAGCCCCGCCAGCAGCGGACCCGCGGTGCCCGCGCCGGCGATCGACTCGAACCACTCCGCCCAGTCGATGGAGACCGCTTCCAGCGCCCGCTGCAGGTCCCCCAGCACCGCAGCGTCGCCCTCGATCTCGACGCCGGAGCGGTCCCCGCGCAGCGTCGCGGCCAGCGAGAGCGGCGAGCCGCGCAACACCACGTCGGGCGTTTCGTCGTCCAGCGAACCCAGCACCTGCAACCGGTCGGCGGCTCCGAGGAAGACGAAGCCCAGACCCGGCGGACGGATCTCGACTGCGATCGCCCGGCCGGCCAGGCGACGGCGCTCCGCCTCCGGTGCGGCATCCAGCCAGCGGTTCAGGGTCACCTCGAGCACGGCGGCAAAGACCGACGGCAGCGGCAGGGGCGGCAGATCGGGATGCGTGTCTTCGGGTTCCGTCATGGCATCAGAACCGGGTCGCCCGGTGCAGCGCGACCACGCCGCCGGTCAGGTTCTCGTACTGCACCTGCTC
>SLNI01000199.1 GCA_007133115.1 Thioalkalivibrio sp.
GCAAGCGTCACCGATGAACAGGAATTCGACCCGCGCACCTGGCGGGTGGACGACGTCACGGACGGCTCGGTGCGCATGAATGCGGGCGGCAAGGTCGTCGGCGAAATCCCCGCCGGACTGCCCTCCTTTGGCACGCCGGATCTGAGCCTGACCACGGTGGCGGCGCTGTTCACGGCCGCCTTCGTGATCGCGCTGGTAGGCTTCACAGAGGCCATCGCGATCGCCCGCGCCATGGCGGGGCGTACCGGACAGCGGCTGAACCCGAACCAGGAACTCATCGGCCAGGGCCTTGGCAATCTCGCAGGCAGTTTCACCCAGGGCTACCCGGTCAGCGGCTCGTTCTCACGATCCGCCGTGAACCTGAACTCCGGCGGCCGAACCGGTCTTTCCTCGGCCTTCACCGCACTGATGATCCTGCTGGTGCTGATCTTCCTCACGCCGCTGTTCTATCACCTGCCGCAGGCGGTGCTCGCGGCGATCATCATGATGGCGGTGATCGGTCTGATCAATTTCAAGGCCATCCACCACGCCTGGCTGGCCAGCCGGCATGATGGCATCGCCGCAATCGTGACGTTCGTGGCCACGCTCGCGTTCGCCCCGAAGCTGGACATCGGCATCCTGGTGGGGGTCGGTCTGGCCGTGGCGCTGTTTCTGTACCGCACCATGCGCCCGCGGGTTTCGGAACTGGCCCGCTACTCGGACGGCACGCTCCGCGAGGCGCAGCGTTATGGCCTGAAGGCCAGTGATGAGATCGGACTCCTGCGCTTCGACCGCTCGCTGTATTTCGCCAACGTGCCCTACTTCGAGGACGCGGTGCTGGAACTGGCGGCCCGCCATCCGAATGCGAAATATCTGATCGTGGTGACCAAGGGCATCAATGAAATCGATGCCTCGGGCGAGGAGGTGATCCACTCGCTGGTCGACCGCCTGAAGGCGCGGGGCGTGACGCTGGTGTTCGCGGGACTGAAGGCGCAGGTCCTGGAAGTCATGGAGCGCACCGGGCTCGACAGCGTAATCGGCAAGGAAAACATCTTCCGGTCCACCGACGCCTCGATTTCCGCGGTGCAGGAACGCGTGAACGCCCTCAACAAAAAAGAGGCCGAGAAGGAAGCGAAGCCCGAGAGCGGCTGATCACTTCCCGGCCGGAATCGCTGCCGGGGCGAGACGCCCCGGCAGCCATCCGGGAACCGCGGACATAAACCCCGATCCAATGCCGGGACGGCTGCGAGTTCGGCCGGGTGCAGGTACACTCTGCGCGTTCATGTTTTCAACAGGAGGCAATCCGTGTCCGAACAACGCATGGCTTACAATCGCGCGGGAACTTCCGTCAGCGAAACGATCCGCACCAACAAGGTCATCCGTAGCACCTACCTGCTGCTGTCCCTCACGCTGGCCTTCAGCGCCGTCACCGCATTTACCGCCATGGCCATCCAGGCGCCCCCGGTGCACTGGATCTTCATGCTGGCGGTACTCATCGGGGGTCCGTTCGCAATCCACGCCGTGCGCAACTCGGTCTGGGGTCTGGTACTGACCTTCGCGTTCACCGGGCTTCTCGGCTTCTTCCTCGGACCCATTCTGAGCCTGTACCTGGGACTGCCGAACGGCGCGCAGATCGTCGGCAACGCGTTCGGTACGACGGCCGTAGCCTTCGTGGCGTTGTCCGCGTATGCACTGACCACGCGCAAGGACTTCAGCTTCCTCGGGGGCTTCCTGATCGTCGGCCTGGTGCTGGCCCTGGTCGCGATCGTCGCCAACATTTTCCTGGGCATTCCGGCACTGTCGCTGACGATCTCCGCAGCTGTCGTCCTGCTGCTGTCCGCGGCCATCCTGTTCGATACGAGCCGGATGATTCACGACCCGGACGCCAACTACATCGTGATGACGGTGTCGCTGTACGCCAACCTGTACGTGATGTTCCTGCATCTGCTGAACCTGTTCCATGCCTTCAGCGGCGACAACTGAACCCGGTCGCCCTGCCACAACAAGCCCCGTTTATCGGGGCTTGTTTCCTTTGCGGGGGCGGCCCGCGACATGAAAGGGGTATTCCTCGACCTCGACACCGTGGACCGGGATGACCTGGATCTCGCACGCCTTCGGAGCGTGCTTCCCGAATGGGAATTCCACCCGCGGACGCAACCCGGGGAAATCGCCGCACGAATCTCCGACGCCGCGGTGGTCGTCACCAACAAGGTGGTTCTCGACGCGGCCGTGCTGGAAGCCGCTGCACCGCTGAAACTGATCTGCGCGGCCGCCACCGGAACCAACAACATCGACGTTCAGGCTGCGGCCGCTCAGGGCATCGTAGTCTGCAACGCGCGCGACTACGCCACCGACTCCGTCGTCCAGCACGTGTTCACGCTGCTGCTGACCCTGGTCACACGCCTGGACGCCTACCGTGCGGACATCCGGGCGGGGCGCTGGAGCGAATCCGAACAGTTCTGTCTTCTGGACCATCCCATCCGCACGCTTGCGGGGATGCACCTCGGCATCGTCGGCCAGGGCGTGCTGGGGCAGGCCACGGGCCGGCTCGCGGAAGCCTTCGGTATGCGCGTGACGTTCGCGCGCAGCCTGCGTCCCGACATAACCGACTCGACGGACCGGCCCAACCTCGACGATCTCCTGCCCGAGCTGGACGCGCTCAGCCTGCACTGTCCGCTGACCGAGTCCACCCGCAACCTGGTGGACCGCCCCCGGCTCGCCCGGATGCGCAGGGGCAGCCTGCTGATCAATACCGCCCGCGGGGGATTGGTCGATCCGAGCGCGCTCGCGGACAGCCTGCGCTCGGGTCATCTCGGGGGCGCCGGAATCGACGTGCTCGAGCCGGAACCGCCTCGCGCCGACCATCCCCTGCTGGCCGCTGACATCCCCAACCTCGTCCTCACTCCGCATACCGCCTGGGCGGCGCGCCAGGCGCGCCAGAATGTGCTGGACGAGGTCGCCGCCAATATCGCCGCATGGTTCGAGGGAAACCCGCGCAACGTCGTGCGGGCCTGAACCCATGGAACACCGGGGGAACCCTGATGGACCTTGAATCGCGCATCGAGGAACTGGAGATCCGCAACGCGCACCTGGAGTACACCCTGCAGAGCCAGGACGAAGCCCTGCTGCGTCTGCAGCACGAGAACCAGGTGCTCGCGCGACAGCTGCGCGAACTGTCGGAACGCGTCCAGGCGCTGGCCGCGCAGCCGTCCGTGAATCCGGCCGATGAGCCGCCCCCACCCCACTACTGAAGCCACCGTGCCTCTCACCATCCGGCGCGACGCAGGCTGTGAGGAAGCCGCCTGGGACCGGGCCGTGGCCTACGGTATCGGGGAGTCCCCCTCCCCTCCGGACCCCGCGGCACCGGAAAATCTGCAGCTCACGTGCGGACCCCGGGGCCTGTCGCTCCTGGCCCGCGGGCCGCAGGGCGAAGCCCTTGTCCTGCATCTGGACTTCGTGCACGGCAAGCAGGGCTACCGGCTTGCCCATGCCACGCAGACCCGCGAGGAACTCGCGCGGGCGCTGGGCCATCTCCCTCGCGGAGCCCGGATTGTCGATGCTTCCGGAGGATTGGGCCGCGACAGCCTGGTACTGGCCGCACGCGGTTTTGAAGTCACGATACTCGAGCGCCATCCGGTGCTTGCGGCGTTGCTGGCCGACGCGCTGCGCCGCGCTCACGCCCATGAACCCCTTCGAACCACGCTGGAGCGCATCGAATTCGTGCACGCCGATGCCTGTTCCTGGCTCGAACGCCATGAAACGGCCTTCGACGCCGCCGTGTTCGACCCGATGTTTCCGGCCCGCGCGAAGGATTCAGCCGTCAAGAAAGAGATGCGCATCCTGCAGCAGTTGCTCGGACCGGACGCCGACACGGATGCGTCCTCGACACTGGTCTGCCTGCGGCGGCACGTGCGCCGGCGCGTCGTGGTCAAGCGTCCGTTGCACGCCCCCACTCTGGGCGATCAGGAGCCCGCCTACGCATTGCGTGGCCGCAGCATCCGTTTCGACGCCTATCTGCCGATCGAGGCCTGACCAGTCCTCATTCGAGCCCGAGAATCAGGCGGCTTCCCTCCACGCGGTATTGGGGCACTTCCAGGTTGCGCATCGCGGGCTGACCGCGATAGACGCGTCCGGCGAAATCATACCGGCCGCCGCGGCAGCGATCGACCAGCCCTCCCGCCCAGTCCGTCGCTTCGTCGGGTGGAACGAGGTCCAGATCGCACCCCAGATCCGTGCTCTCGGCGTAGACCACCAGCCACTCGGGGAGCAATCCCCGATGCTCCACGGACAATCCCCGCGGCTTGCGGTCGAAACGCGAGACGGGATCGTACAGATCCTTGGCGCCGGCCAGGGCATCCAGCATCCGCCGGTCACGATGCAGGATCAGCACCCGCCGGCCGTTCCACTGGACACGCTCGGAAGAACCCGGCGCGA
>SLNI01000112.1 GCA_007133115.1 Thioalkalivibrio sp.
ATGGGGGTTGGATTGCCACTGTCGCTGGAGGTTCAGTCGATGAAGCGCCGCAGCAGGCCTTCATAGGCGTCGATGCGTCGGTCCCGCAGGAAAGGCCACTGCCGGCGAACGTGCTCGGTACGGCCGGGTTCGATGTCCGCGTACAGGATTTCCGGTTCCCCGGTGCCGGCACGCGCGAGGAATTCTCCCTGCGGGCCGGTGACGAAACTCGACCCCCAGAACAGAGCGCCCGGGGAAACGCAGGACGGGTCCGCCTCGAACCCGACCCGGTTGCAGGCCAGCACGGGGAGGTTATTGGCCACCGCGTGCCCACGCTGCACGGTGACCCAGGCGTCGTGCTGGCGAGTCTGCTCCTCATTCGTGTCGTTGGGATCCCAGCCGATGGCGGTGGGATAGATCAGCATCTCGGCCCCGGCCAGCGCCATCAGGCGAGCCGCCTCCGGGTACCACTGATCCCAGCAGACGAGCACGCCCAGGCGGCCCACGGAAGTCTGGATCGGGTGGAATCCCAGGTCGCCCGGGGTGAAGTAGTACTTTTCGTAATAGCCGGGATCGTCCGGGATGTGCATCTTGCGATAGGTGCCGACCAGCGTTCCATCGCGTTCGAAGACAACCGCTGTGTTATGGAAAAGACCGGGGGCTCGGCGTTCGAAGAGTGAACCCACCAACACCACGCCATGCTCCCGGGCCAGATGGCCAAGCGCTTCGCTCGTCGGGCCAGGGATCGTCTCGGCCCGGTCGAATTCCGCGGGTGCCTCCACCTGACAGAAATAGGGTCCGCTGTGCAGCTCGGCAAGTACCACCAGGCGGGCTCCACCGGCCGCGGCTGCCGCTACCGCACTCGTGGCAGTCGCGAGGTTCTGGGCGGTGTCGCCGGCGTGGCGATGCTGGATGAGTGCGACTCGCATGGGGGCCAGGTTCGATTCGAACGGGTTCAATGGGGCAGAACGCCCAGCGGGAACTGCATGGTCAGGCAGTGAAGACTACCCCCCTGACGGATGATTTCACGGCAATCGATCCCGACGACGTTGCGCCTTGGAAACACGGCGCCGAGTCGCTCCATCGCGATGGCGTCGGCCGGATCCCCGTACACCGGGACGAGTACCGCTTCGTTGATGATCAGAAAATTGGCGTAGGTCGCGGGGAGTCGCCTCCCTTCGTCCAGTTGAGGCGCGGGCAGCGGCAGCGGCACCTGGCGATACGGTTCGCCCGAAACCTGCACCAGCGCCGCAATCTCGGCCGCCATGCGCTCCAGCCCCGGAAACTGTGAGTCCTCAGGATCGGAGCATTCCACGTACGCGATCGTCGAGGGATCGCAGAACCGCGCGAGCGTGTCGATGTGCCCGTCGGTGTCGTCACCCTCCAGTGCCCCATGTTCCAACCACAGGACTCTTTCGGCACCGAAATGCTGGCGGAACCGTTCCTCGATCTCCGTCTGCGACAGGTCTGGGTTGCGTGTCGGCTGCATGAGGCAGTGGCGGGTGGTGAGCAGGGTGCCCGCTCCGTCCGACTCGATGCTGCCGCCCTCCAGGACCAGATCGGCGGCTTCCACCGGTGTGGTTCCGAAACGGCCCTGGGCGGCCAGGCTTGCCGTCAACTGATTGTCCTGTTCCGCGGGAAATTTGCCGCCCCAGCCGTTGAACACGAAGTCGAGCAGGATGGGCTGTCCGTCTTCGAGCACCGTGATCGCCCCGTGATCTCGGGCCCAGGTGTCGTCGGAGAGGGCAATGCCCAGCTGCACGCGGTCGAGGTCGGTACCCGCGGAGCGCAGCTGTTCAAGAACGTGGGTGCGATGGTCGGTATCCCGGCAGACCACGAGCAGGGACTCGCGCCGCGCAATCGCGGCACCGATTGCGGCGAACACGGGTTCCACGGAAGCGAGGTTGGGACCCCAGTCCGTGCTCTCGTGCGGCCAGGTCAGCTGAACCCCGCTTTGAGCTTCCCATTCCGCCGGGAGTCGTCGGGGCGACGGATCCGAGTTCACTGAGACTGCGGTGTGACGGGTCCGTGCAACACGCTGTGAAGCGCGAAGGTCCCTTCGAAGATCACGGAGAAATCGGCGTAGTCCCAGCGCGTGATGGGCGGTTGCCAGCGGGACTCGCCACCGACCGTCGCGTACCGTCCGAGCGGTTCCCCGTAGCGTGCGAGTACGCTCTGTTGTGGTTCGCCCCGGGTGGGCAACGAAGGCTTGGACAGCACGGTGAGGTCGCCGGTCTCCGCGCGCAGGATTTCGGCGCCGAGCGGGGTTGCGGCGAATAATCCCAGCAGGGCCAGGAGGGTGAGGCTGGATCCGATTCGTACGCGCATCGGCGCTCTCCTTCGAAGCGTGTCTTGATGATAGCACCGGCCGCAGACGGAGCGGGAGGTGGAGGGAGCGTTTTCGCACCGCCCTGCGGGTTTCCCTGAATTTTCAGGGTCCGCGATAGGCTTGTTGCGTCCCCTCTGGCATGATTCGATCATGTTCAAGCCGCTTCCGCTCGCCATCGGTCTGCGTTACACACGGGCCAAACGCCGCAACCACTTCATTTCCTTCATCTCGATCGTGTCGATGATCGGGCTGGTGCTGGGCGTGACCGCCCTGATCACCGTGCTGTCGGTCATGAACGGATTCGAACGCGAATTGCGCGAGCGCATTCTGGGCATGGCGTCGCACGCGACGGTCCAGTCGTTTGACGGCTCGCTGCTCGGGTGGGAGGGGCTTTCGGAGCGTGTCGAGGCGAGTGATCCGCGGGTGCTGGCGGCCGCGCCGTATGTCGCGGGTGAGGCGATGCTCAGCGCATTTGGCAATATCTCGGGTGCGCTGGTGCGGGGCATCGAGCCGAGCGCGGAGGAGCGCGTGGCGCAGATCGCAGAGCACATCGTTCGGGGGTCACTGGACAGCCTGGAGTCGGGTACCTTCCAGATCGTTCTGGGAATCGAACTGGCCGCCCAACTGGGTGTGCGTGTGGGCGATTCCATCGTTCTGATGGCCCCGCAGGCCAGCGTCAGTCCGGCCGGGGTTGTACCCCGGATGCGCCGGTTCGTGGTGACAGGCGTGTTCGAAGTCGGGATGTACGAGTACGACCGCGGCACTGCATTCATTCACTTGGATGATGCGCGGGCGTTGTTTCAGACCGGCGAGGGCGTCACGGGCCTGCGTCTGCGGCTGGAAGACCTGATGCAGGCCGGGCCGGTGGGCCGCGATGTTGCCCGATCGCTGGAAGGGGTGTTCCGGGTGACGGACTGGACGCAGCAGCACGCCAACCTGTTTCGCGCCATACAGATGGAAAAGGTCGTGATGTTCATCATCCTGTCGCTGATCGTCGCGGTGGCCGCGTTCAACATTGTCTCGACTCTGGTGATGCTGGTGACCGACAAGCAGTCGGACATCGCCATCCTGAGGACCCTGGGCTTGAAGCCCTCGGCGGTCATGCTGGTGTTCATCGTCCAGGGTGTGGTGATTGGTGTCGTCGGCATCACCCTGGGCGTGTTGGGCGGGGTCACCCTGGCTCTCAACATCGACGTGGTGGTCCCGCTCATCGAACGGCTCACGGGAACCGAGTTTCTCTCGGCGGATGTATATTATATCAATGAGTTACCTAGTGATCTTCGTGTTCGGGATGTGGTACGCATCAGCGGATTGGCGTTTCTGCTGACGCTGCTGGCGACCCTGTTCCCGGCGTGGCGGGCGTCGCGCACACGCCCGGCCGAGGCGCTTCGCTATGAGTGACGAGGCGGTCATCCTGGAGGCACGCGCACTCGAGCGGCGGTTTCGCGAGGGCAGCCTGGATGTCGCGGTACTGAAAGGCGTCGATCTCGAGGTCCGGCGCAACGATCAACTGGCCATCGTCGGCGCTTCGGGTTCGGGCAAAAGCACGCTGCTGCACCTGCTCGGGGGCCTGGATCTGCCGACCGGCGGGCAGGTATCGGTTCATGGCCAGGATTGGTCGCGGTTGAGCGACGCGAAGCGGGGAACCCTGCGCAACCAGTACCTGGGTTTCGTGTATCAGTTCCATCACCTGTTGCCGGAGTTCACCGCGCTGGAGAATGTGGCAATGCCGCTGATGATACGTGGCGATGCTACGCGAAGCGCAATGGCCGAAGCCGCGGCGTGGCTGGAGCGCGTGGACCTCTCGGAACGTGTGGGCCACAAGCCCTCGGAACTCTCGGGTGGCGAGCGCCAGCGCGTGGCGACCGCGCGCGCCATGGTCACGCGTCCGCAGGTTATCCTCGCCGACGAACCGACCGGCAATCTCGATCGTGACCGGGCGCAGCGGGTCTTCACGCTGCTGCAGGAGATGAACCGGGAGACGGGCACCGCGCTGATTCTGGTCACCCATGATCCCGCCCTTGCGGCGCGCATGGATCGGACGCTGACCCTGGTGGATGGCGCGCTCGTGGAGAGCTGA
>SLNI01000278.1 GCA_007133115.1 Thioalkalivibrio sp.
GCCTTTTCACACTCGGCCCAGACGCGTTCCGGTACCAGTGCGTCGAGCTCGCCGCTCGCGACCAGTTCGCGCAACAGGCGCTCTGTCTCGGCCGCCACGGTGAACCCGAAGGGTTGCAACTGGGCCGCGAGGCGCGCCAGGCGCAGCAGGCGAACGGGATCTTCCGCGAACGCCGGCGATACGTGCCGCAGTACCCGGGCATCGAGATCCCGCTGGCCGTCGAAAGGATCGATCAGTCGGCCGTCCTCGGCTTCTGCGATCGCGTTGATGGTCAGATCCCTGCGGGCCAGATCCTGTTCCAGCGTGACTTCGGGATCGGCATGAAAGGCGAAGCCACGGTAACCGCGGGCGGTTTTGCGCTCCGTGCGCGCGAGCGCATATTCCTCGCGGGTTTTCGGGTGCAGGAACACGGGAAAATCCCTTCCGACCGGCCGGTAACCCAGGGCCTCCATGGCCGCCGGGGTGGAGCCCACCACCACGTAGTCCCGCTCCCGGACGTGGCGGCCGAGCAGACGGTCGCGCACCGCACCGCCAACGAGAAAGACCTGCATGGCCTACTCGCGCTGCCCCATCCGCAGGCGCTGCATCCGGGCCTGGTGGCCCAGTTGACCCAGGTAGTTGGGTGCAATCGCCTCAAGGAGGGTCGGGCAGGGAAGGGTTTCACCGGAACAGACACTGTCGACCGAGAGCGACGCGAGATTGTCTCGAGACAGCGGTTTGCCGGGAACGAATTCAAAGACGAAGGCCTGCAGCTTGCCCGCCCACTCGGGCAGCGGCAGAACGGCCCGCCGCCGCCGGGTCAGCCGAGCCGTGTAGCGCACCAGGTCGGCCAGGGTGTATACCCGCGGACCACAGAGCTCGAACCCCTTGCCAAACGTGGACGGGTCGTTCAGGCAGTTCACGAAGTGATCGGCGACATCGCCGACGTACACCGGCGAAAAACGGGCCTCGGCGCGGGCCAGCGGCATGAAGGGTGCGATCCTGAGCAGGTCCGCGAAGCGGTTCAGGAATGAATCCTCGGGTCCGAAGATCACCGAAGGCCGGAATACCGTCACCGGAAACGCGGTCGCCGCGAACACGGCCTGTTCCGCCGCGCCCTTGGTGCGCAGGTAGTGGCTGGGCGGATCCGACATGTCCGCCCCCAGCGCGCTCATCTGAACGAAGCGGCGCACGCCCCGTTCCGCCGCGGCCGCCAGTGCCTTTTCGGTCAGCTCGGTGTGCGCCCGCCGAAACCCCGATCCGTCGCGGCCCTTTTCGTTGAGGATGCCGACCAGGTTGATCACCGCGTCAGCGCCGGCGACAAAGCTGTTCAGATGCGCCGGATCGTGCGCATCTCCCGTGATTAGTTCGACCTGGGGCAGGATCTTCAGGTCGCGGTGTCGCTCCGGATGCCGGGTGAGGATGCGGACCGAGATTTCGCGCTCGGCGAGACGCGCGACGATATGCCGACCGACGAAGCCAGTTCCACCCAGAATGCACACGTTCTTGATCGACATGCCCTTGTATTTCCTTCACGGATTGGACAGGGTTGATCCCCTATTCTAACCCGCGCGCTTCGGCGCCGTCCCTGTTTCGAGGCTTCGGCGCGTGGTGGGTCCATCGGGCACGGGAGGCAAACCATGGGTGAGCTGGTCAGTTCGAATCCGGTCGACGGCAAGCGGATCGAGTCCTTCCCGTCATTCGACGAAGCGCAGATCGAGTCCGCGTTGCGGCTTGTCCACGAGCGTTTCCAGGATTGGCGCGCGGTTTCCGTTGCGGATCGTGCGGAACGGCTGCGGCAACTGGCGGGCGCGCTGCGCGGGGCCTCGGAAGAGCTCGCGCGGCTCGCAACCCGCGAGATGGGCAAGCGTCTTGTCGAGGCCCGGGCCGAGGTCGAGAAATGCGCGTCGGCCTGCGATTACTTCGCTGCCCGCGGGCCGGATTTTCTGGTGGACGAGATGATCGCCTCGGACGCCGGGCGGTCGCTGGTGGCCTGGCAGCCGCTGGGCCCGATCCTGCTGGTGATGCCCTGGAATTTCCCGTTCTGGCAGGCACTGCGACAGGCGGTTCCCGCTACCCTGGCTGGCAACACGGTGCTGCTGAAGCACGCCTCGAACGTGCCCGGTTGTGCCGCCGCTCTGGAGGAGACGTTTCTCGAGGCCGGTTTTCCGCGCGGGGTTTTCGTCAACCTTCCGGTGGGCTCCGATCGGGTGGAGTCGATCATCGCCGATGCACGCGTACGGGGCGTTAGCCTCACCGGTTCGGAAGGTGCCGGTCGGGCGGTGGCCGCAGCGGCTGGCAAGGCCTTGAAGAAAACCGTGCTGGAACTCGGTGGATCCGATGCGTTCATCGTGCTGGCGGACGCGGACCTCGACGAGACGGTTGCCCAGGCGCTTCGGGGCCGTTTCCAGAACAACGGGGAAACCTGCATTGCCGCCAAGCGTTTCATCGTCGAACAATCCGTCGCCGACGCCTTCGTCGAGCGCTTTCGGGGAGGGGTCCGGGAGCTTCGGGTGGGAGATCCCATGGACGAGACCACCGACCTGGGTCCTTTGGCGCGGGAGGACCTGCTGGAGGACCTGGATGACCAGGTGCGTCGGAGCATCGAGGCCGGTGCGCACTGTGTCACCGGGGGCCGGCGCCTGGAGCGCGAGGGGTTTTTCTATGCACCGACGCTGCTCGATCATGTGCGTCCCGGGATGGCGGCTTTCGACGAGGAGACCTTCGGGCCTGTGGCTGCGGTGATCCGTGCCGCGGATGCCGACGACGCGGTCCGGCTGGCGAACGCCTCGCGTTATGGGCTGGGCGGTAGTGTGTGGACCCGCGATCCCGTGCGCGGCGAAGACATCGCCCGGCGCCTGGAATGTGGCTGCGCCTTTGTCAACGGCATCGTGAAAAGCGACCCGCGCCTGCCTTTCGGCGGCGTCAAGGACTCGGGTTATGGGCGCGAACTCTCTGCGCTGGGTATGCGCGAGTTCATGAACGCGAAGACCGTCTGGGTGCGTTGATCGGGCTGGGCGTCGACCTTCGGTACTTCAGCCGCCCGTCATGGACATGAAGCGCACGATCTTTTCAGGTTTTTCGTTGAACTCGTGCCGTTCCGGTTTCAGTCGGATGGCCTCGCGGATCGCGTCTTCGATGTCCCCATCCGAGCAGCCGGCGCGAAGGCGGGGCCGCAGTTCGAGATGGTGTTCGTTGCCCAGACAGGTGTAGATGGTGCCGTCCACCGACAGCCGCACCCGGTTGCAGGTGGCGCAGAAATGCTGCGAGATCGGGGTGATGAATCCGATGTGCAGGTCGCTGCCGGCGACCTTGACGTAGCGCGCCGGGCCACCGCCCGGCATCACGCCGGGAACGAGATCGAAACGCTTCGCCAGACGGGCCTTGACCTTCTGCAGGTCGACGAAGTGCCCGATGGCCTCGCGACCGGTATCGCCCATCGGCATGGTCTCGATGAAGCGCAGCGTGAAGCCGTGTTCGAGACAGAACCGGACCATGTCCTCGACTTCGTCCTCGTTCACGCCCGCCATCACCACCATGTTGATCTTGATCGGATGGAATCCTGCGGCCTTCGCGGCCATCAGGCCGTCGAGCACCTTTTCCAGTTTGCCTCCGGTGACCTGCTTGAACACTTCCGGTCGCAAAGAGTCCAGGCTGACGTTGATGCGTCGGACGCCCGCATCGCGGAGCTCGACGGCCGAACGCGCCAGGCGGGTCGCGTTCGTCGACAGGGAGATGTCCTCCACGCCGGGCAGCGCGGACAGTTGTCGCGCAAGCACCGGCAGACCCCTGCGCACCAGCGGCTCGCCACCGGTAAGCCGGATGCGGCGGGTACCGAGTCGGGCGAAGGCGGCCATCACGCGTTCCAGTTCGTCGAAGGTCAGCCAGTCTTCCGGCTCTTCGAAATCGCGGAAGCCCCGCGGCATGCAATAGGTGCAGCGCAGGTCGCATCGATCGGTCACCGAGACGCGCACGTACTCGATGCGGCGTCCGAAGGGATCGGTGAGATCGGTTTCATTCATGAATTCAAAGCATAGCCGAAAAACACGGGTCCGCCAGTTCCCGCAAGAGGTACCTCCCATTTGGCCCCCTACCCGCTCTGCCGCGGATGGCGTATAGTCGCGACCGTTTCCGGTTTCGGGACTTTCCGGGCCTGGATTTCCTTGCAGTTCAATACCCTACATAAATACACACAAGGAGGAAGGGATGGCTAAGGTTCTGATCGCGCAGGGCGGTGGGCCGACTGCGGTAATCAACCAGTCGATGGTGGGTGCGGTTCTGGAGTCGCGCAAGTTCAACAATGTGGAGCTGGTTTACGGGGCGTTCCATGGTGTGCGTGGCATCGTCGACGAGCAGTTTCTCGATCTGACGCAGGAGACCACGCACAA
>SLNI01000281.1 GCA_007133115.1 Thioalkalivibrio sp.
CGAGATCCAGGGGACACATGCGCGGAATCGGAGCGATCACGGTGATCGTGATCCTGCTGTTCGTGGTGCTGGTGGGCAACTTCCTGCTGACGATGGGGACGGTCTACATGCAGTACTGGACCGTGCGCAACATCATGAGCGATGTCGCAACGACGCCGGGTGCGTCCAAGCGCTCGCCGCAGCAGATCTGGAATGACATCGATCGGCGTTTCTCGATCAATTCCGTGTACGACAACGTCACGCGCGAGAACTTCAGCTTCGAGGAAGTGGCGGACAACAAATATCTGGTGCTGGAATACGAGGTGCGCAAGCCCTATTTCGGCAACCTGGATCTGGTGGCCAGTTTCGGGCGCCGCGATGCGCTTGCTCCCTGAGGCGTGCCGCAGGACCCCCATGGCAACGTGAGTCGATGTCGAAGGTTTCCGTGCCGCGTCGGCTGGCATCCGGCTTTCGTGATCTGCTCCCTCCCGCCCTGCGTGAGGAAGCGTCTCTCGAACAGGCGCTGACCCACCGAAGTGCCGGTGGCCGCCACAATGAGAGGCTCGAGTTCCTGGGCGATGCCGTTCTCGGGCTGGTGATCGCCGAAACCCTGTACGATCGACTGCCCGAGGCCCCGGAGGGCGACCTTACGCGGCTGCGCGCGGCGTTGGTCAACCGGGAAGCCCTGGCGCAGATCGCTCGGGACGCCGGTCTCGAAGGTTCTCTGACCCTGGGCGAGGGCGAGCGCAAGACGGGCGGTCAGCGACGGGAATCCATTCTGGCTGATGCCCTCGAGGCGTTGATCGGCGCCAGTTTCCAGGTGGCCGGTTTCGAGGCGGCTCGGGATTTCGTGCTGCGGTTGTACGAGGAACGGCTGTCGGACCTGCCCAGCGCGGAATCCCTGAAGGATCCGAAAACCCGGTTGCAGGAGTTCCTGCAGGGGCGGGGCGAAGCGCTTCCCGACTACCGGGTACTGGAGGTGAGTGGCCCCGATCATCGTCGGGAGTTCCTGGTCGAAACCTGGCTTACCGGCCTCGGTTGGGGGTGCCAGGGACGCGGTCCGAGCCGGCGCCGGGCGGAACAGGTGGCGGCCCAGATGGCTCTGGAAAAACTGCAGACAGGAAAAACCGGATGACGGACACGACGGAAGGCACTACACGGTGCGGCATGGTGGCGTTGGTCGGCCGCCCCAACGTGGGCAAGACCACGCTGATGAACCGCATGGTCGGCGAGAAACTGGCCGCCATCACCCGCAAGCCCCACACCACGCGCAACCGGATTCTCGGGATCGTGACCCAGGACCGCGACCAGATCGTGCTGATGGATACCCCCGGGATCGACCCGGACCGGCGCAAGCTGATCAACCAGACCCTGAACCGGACTGCCGTCCAGGCGTTGGGGGATTCGGATATCGTCTGCCTGATTATCGAAGCGCTACAGTTCGACTCCGGCGACGCGTTCATTCTGGAGAGCCTGAAAGCCGCGAATCGCCCCGCAGTGCTGGTGATCAACAAGGTCGACCGCGTGGCGGACAAGGCGGCTCTGCTGCCCTTCATCGAGGCGCGGGTGGCCGAGCACGATTACCTCGGCGTGGTGCCCTTGTCCGGCAAGACCGGCAAGAACCTGCAGGGGCTGGTCGAGGAGTTGCGCAAGCACCTCCCCGCAGGGCCGTTCCTGTACGACCCGGAACAGCTCAGTGACCGTCCCGAGCGTTTTCGCGCCGAGGAGATGATCCGCGAGGCCCTGCTGGAGCGTCTGGGGCAGGAAGTGCCCTACGCGGTCGCGGTTCGTGTCGACGACTGGGAGGACGCGCCTGGCATCACGCACATCGACGCCGTGATCCTGGTCGAACGGGACAGTCAGAAAGGGATCGTCATCGGCAAGGGTGCCCAGATGCTCAAACGCATCGGCCAGGCGGCCCGGGAGCAGCTGGAGTCGTTGCTCGGCCGCAAGATCATGTTGCGCCTGACCGTCCGGGTGGAGCCGGGTTGGTCGCAGAGCCCGCGTGCGCTGCGCGATCTCGGGATCGAAGAGTCGCGGTGACGGCTCAGCGGCCGGAGACGCTCACACCGGGGTTCGTGCTGCATGCCCGCCCGTTCCGCGAAACCAGCCGGGTCCTCGAACTGGCGACGCGCGATGCCGGGCGGCTCGCAGTGCTCGCCCGCGGGCGCAGCGGTGGCCTGCGTCCGTTCGTGCTGCTCGACCTGGCCTGGCGCGGCCGGGGCGAACTGCCCAGCCTGACCACCGGGGAAGAACGCCGGGCGTATCCGCTGTCCGGGCGCCGCATGATCTGCGCGCTGTACCTGAACGAACTGGTGCTGAAACTGATCCCGCGCGATGCGCCGGCCGGAGAACTGGTCACGATTCTGGAACAGGCCTATGGCGGGTTGCTGGGCGATGGTCGGTCGGAAGACACCCTGCGCGCCGCCGAGTGGTCGCTGCTGAGCCTGCTCGACTCGGGTCTCGAGCATCTGGGTGGTGGCGATTTCAGTGAGGACCGCCACTACCGCTATCGGCCCGAGGAAGGGCTGAGCGAGACGCTGGACGAGCGGGCATCAGGTGCGGTTTCCGGGGCGGTTCTGCGCGCGCTCGCCACCGGCTCGGGCCTGCCCGATAATGCGCACCGGGCGGCTCGGGATTTCATGCGGCGCCTGATCGATGACCATCTGGAGGGTCGGGAAGTGCTGACCCGCCGCCTGCTCTGACGGAAACAACCCATGACTTCACATTCGCATACAGGCACCGGGCCGCTTCGGCTCGGGGTCAATCTCGACCACATCGCCACCATCCGCCAGGCGCGGCATACCCCCTATCCGGATCTGATGCACGCGGTTCGACTGGCCGAGGCCAGCGGCGCCGATTCCATCACGCTGCACCTGCGTGAGGACCGCCGCCATATCCAGGACGACGATGTATTCGGAATAAAGCCGCGGCTGGCACGGCCTCTCAACCTCGAGATGGCCGCCACGGACGGCATGCAGACCATCGCTCTCGACCTGCTGCCTGAAGCCTGTTGCATCGTTCCGGAGCGGCGCGAAGAGCTCACCACCGAAGGTGGTCTTGATGCCCATGGACAACGCGAGCGCCTGCGGGAGTTCGTGCAGCCGTTGACGGCGGCCGGCATCGAAGTTTCCCTGTTCGTCGAACCCGATGTCCGGCAGCTGGAAGCAGCGGTCGCGATCGGGGCGCCGGTGGTCGAACTGCACACCGGCGCCTACGCCAACGCGCGGGAACCGGAACTGCGGGAGCGTCTGCTGCGCGAGCTGTTCGATGCCGCTCGCATCGGGCACGACATGGGTCTGGTGATCAACGCGGGCCACGGCCTGGACTACGACAACGTGCGACCGATTGCAGCGCACCCGCTGTTCCACGAACTCAATATCGGGCACTCGATCATTGCGCGTGCGCTGTTTACCGGCCTGCCCGAGGCGGTCAGCCACATGCGCAGCATCATGGACGCCACCCGGCGCCAAGGCGCCTGAGTTCCTTCGTGGAAGGGCAGCGATGATCCTCGGCATCGGCATTGACCTCGTCCGCGTGGAGCGTCTGCGCAGCCTCCTCGAACGGCACGGAGAGCGCCTGTTGCAGCGGGTGCTGCACCCGGAGGAGCAGGCGCAATTACCCTCCGTCCGTCCGGAGAGTTTTCTCGCCCGCCGGTTTGCCGCGAAAGAGGCCCTCGCCAAGGCGCTTGGCTGCGGTATCGGCAAGGGCATGGCGTTGCCCGATGCCTGCGTGATTCATGATGCGTCGGGGCGCCCGGGGTTGGCCTTGAGCGGCGCCGCCGCGCGCACCGCCCGGCAGCTCGGCGTGGTCCGGATCCATCTCAGCATCAGCGACGAGCACGACTATGCTCAGGCCTTCGTCGTGCTCGAAGGCGACGGTCCATCGGATGCGTCGACCCAAGAATCCGTCTGACCCAATCATCGGGCGGCTCGGTCTCGGCCGCACCGCGGAAGGGTGCAGGTCGCAGAATCCGTTGGTGGGTGTCGGCAGCAGGGATGCTGCCGTCAAGCCTACATGGATGTATTCACGGCGTCCCACCAACGGATTCTGCGACCTGCGCCAGGCCACCGGCGCGCGCGTCCCCGCGTTCGGTTGATGCCGGTATACTGTCGCGCCATGACGCGATCGAACCTGCAACGCTATCCCACGCTGGAACAGTTCGTGGGCAACACGCCGCTGGTGCGCCTGCAGCGTCTGGCCCAGGGCCTGCCGTCGACGGTGCTGGCCAAGCTGGAGGGCAACAATCCTGCGGGTTCGGTCAAGGATCGCCCCGCACTGAACATGATCGTGCAGGCGGAGGCCAGGGGCGAGATACGGCCCGGCGACACGCTGATCGAGGCGACCAGCGGCAATACCGGGATCGCACTCGCGATGGTGGCGGCGATCAAGGGCTACCGTATGGTGCTGATCATGCCCGAAAACATGTCGGCCGAGCGACGCGCGGCGATGAAGGCGTTCGGTGCCGAGATCATCCTGGTGAGCCGCGAGCAGAGTATGGAAGGTGCCCGCGACCTGGCCAAGCAGATGGAGCAGGAGGGTCGGGGGCGGGTCCTGGACCAGTTTTCCAACGCGGACAATCCGGATGCCCACTACCAAGGCACTGGGCCGGAGATCTGGCGCGATACCGAGGGAGCCGTCACACACTTCGTATCGTCAATGGGCACCACCGGCACCATCATGGGGACTTCGCGCTATCTCAAGGAGAAGGATCCGCGCGTGCAGATCGTCGGGGTTCAGCCCACCGAAGGGTCCTCCATTCCCGGAATCCGACGCTGGCCGAAGGAATACCTGCCGTCGATCTTCGAACCCGTCCGTGTCGATCGGACCCTGGACATCAGTCAGCAGGAAGCGGAAGCCACCATGCGCAGGCTGGCCGCCGAGGAGGGTATCTTTGCGGGTGTCTCCTCCGGGGGTGCCGTGGCGGCGGCGCTGCGGGTCGCGGCGGAGGTGGAGGGCGGCACGGTCGTGGCGATCATCTGCGACCGCGGCGACCGCTACATATCCACCGGTGTCTTTCCGGCATGACCGGCCCGGTGCTGATCTTCGATCTCGAGACCGTACCCGATCTCGAGGGCGCCCGACGACTGCACGATTTCGACGGGCTCAGCGATGCGGAAGTCGCTGACGCACTGTTCGCGCTGCGGCGGATCAAGACCGGCTCGGATTTTCTCGCCCATGCCCTGCATCGGGTCGTATCCATCGGCGTGCTCTACCAGGGCGGGGACCAGCTGAAGCTCTCGGCCTTCGGACGCGACACCGAGGACGAGGCGGAATTGCTGCACCAGTTCTTCGACGTGATCGAGAAAAGAACGCCCACGCTGGTCAGCTGGAACGGCGGGGGTTTCGACCTGCCGGTGCTGCACTATCGGGCCCTGCTGCAGCGGGTGCAGGCGCCGCGCTACTGGGAGCAGGGGAGCGACGATCCGGCGTTCCGCTACAACAACTACCTGAACCGGTTTCACTGGCGCCACATCGATCTGATGGACGTGCTCGCCGGCTATCAGATGCGCGCCAGCGCCGGCCTCGACACCATCGCCAGCCTGCTCGGTTTCCCGGGCAAGCTGGGGATGGACGGAAGCAAGGTCTGGCCCGCCTGGCGCGACGGAGATCGCGAGCGCATCCACGATTACGTCGAACACGACGTGTTGAACACCTATCTCGTGTACCTGCGCTTCGAACGGATGCGCGGGGGCCTGAACCCCGAGAGCCATGCCAGGCGCGAGGCGCAGCTGCGTACCTACCTGGCCGATTCGGGCCAACCTCACCTCGAGGCGTTCGCGGCCGCGTGGCAGTCGGGAAGCCCGTGAATATCGACCGCACCCCCTTCGAACTGCAGATCGATGACCTGACCCTGGAGGGGCAGGGAGTCGGACGCCGTGATGGCAAGGCCTGTTTCGTCGAAGGCGCGCTGCCTGGCGAACGGGTGCGGGTGGTGCAGACAGGGCGCAAGCACAACTTCGATACCGCACGTCTCGAAGCGGTCCTCGATCCGGCTCCGGAGCGCGTGGAACCGCCCTGTCAGTGGTTCGGCGTGTGCGGCGGCTGCCGTCTGATGCACGCCGATATCGGTCTGCAACGCGTGCTGAAGGAAAAGAGCCTGTTCGAAACTCTGGCGCGTGTGGGGCATGTGCAGCCCGAGCGCAGACTGGCCGCACTCGTCGGTGATGATCTCGGTTATCGGCGCACGGCCCGGCTCGGCGTGAAGTACGTGGCTCGCAAAGGCGGGGTGCTGGTGGGGTTCAGGGAGCGGGCTGGCCGCTATCTTGCCGACATGCACGATTGCCCGGTGCTGCATCCAGCCGTCGGGCAACGGATCGACCACCTGCGTGCACTGCTCACCGGCCTCGAGGCGCGAGACCGCATTCCCCAGATCGAAGCCGTGGTGGACGATGCCGGAAACACGGCGTTCGTTTTCCGGAATCTGCAGACTCTCTCGCCGGAGGATCTCGACCGGCTCGGTGCATTCGCCGAAACGCAGGGCGTGCAGGTTTATCTGCAGCCTGGAGGGGCGTCGACCGTGGCGTTCCATGCCGGTCCTCGATCCCGGTTGCAGTACGGACATCCGGAGTTCGATGTCACCGTCGCATTCGAGCCGCTGGACTTCATCCAGGTTCATGCATTGATCAACCGCCAGATGGTTCGCCAGGCGGTGGCATTGCTGGCGCCCGAGAGCGATTCGCAGGTGCTGGATCTGTTCTGCGGGCTGGGCAATTTCACCTTGCCGCTGGCCCGTCACGCCGGCGGCGTGCTGGGCGTTGAAGGAGACACGATGATGCTGGAGCGTGCCCGTGCCAACGCCGAGGCACAGGGCATCCTGAACACGCGGTATCTTCGCGCCAATCTGGACGA
This sequence comes from Thioalkalivibrio sp., assembly GCA_007133115.1. Taxonomy (GTDB): domain Bacteria; phylum Pseudomonadota; class Gammaproteobacteria; order Ectothiorhodospirales; family Ectothiorhodospiraceae; genus Thioalkalivibrio. The sequence continues at coordinate 6,832 of SLNI01000281.1, forward strand.
CGAGACGCTCGCGGACGCCGACTGGCTCGGCGAGTCCTTCGACAGGGTGTTGCTCGATCCGCCGCGCACCGGTGCTGCGGCGGCCGTCGCTGCGCTTGGGCCGCGCGCGATTCCCCGCCTGGTCTACGTCTCATGCAACCCCGCAACGCTGGCCCGGGACGCGGAGCAATTGGTGCACCATCATGGCTACCGGCTCGAAGCCGCGGGCATCATGGACATGTTCCCCCACACCGCACATGTGGAGTCGATGGCCCTGTTCACACGGGTTTGACTTTGCCGCCATGCGTGCGGATCGGGGCTCCGGACGCGTGTTTCGCCTACCCCCGCCTGCAGGTATGATCGAACGTGGACTTCGAATCGTTCACTTGGGCCTGGCTCGAAGTTTGGGAGAACTGGATGCTTGAGATCGTGAAGGCGGGCGGTTGGCTGATGGTGCCGATCCTGCTGTGCTCCGTGATCGCGGTGGCGATCGTCCTCGAGCGGCTCTGGAGCCTGCGCCGCCGCCGCGTGGTTCCGCGCGGGCTGCTGATGAAGGTCTGGGAACAGGCCCGCTCGGGCGGGCCCGCGGTGGAGGTGCAGCTCCAGCGACTGCGCGCGCGTTCGCCGCTCGGCCAGGTGCTGGCCGCGGGGCTGGCCGCGCAGGATCAGTCCCGCGAGGTGATGAAGGAAACCATCGAGGAGACCGGGCGCCGGGTCGCCCACGAACTGGAACGTTTCCTGAACACGCTGGGTACCATTGCCATGATCACGCCGCTTCTAGGGTTGCTGGGAACGGTGGTGGGCATGATCGAGGTCTTTACCGTAATTACGGAGATCGGCGTCGGCAGCCCGCGCGATCTTGCCGGCGGAATCTCCCAGGCGCTCGTGACCACAGCAGCCGGGATCGGGGTGGCGATTCCGACGCTGATCTTCCATCGCTATTTCCGCGGCCGGGTCGATGAACTGGTGATCGAAATGGAGATGGAGGCGGTGAAGCTGGTGGAAGTGATTCACGGTGAACGCAGCGCGGCCGCCGTCGGGGGAGCAGTGTGAAATTCCAGCGCCGCAGGGATGAGGAGGTGGGGATCAATCTCACCCCGCTCATCGACGTGGTGTTTCTGCTGCTGATCTTTTTCATGGTCTCGACCACGTTCGAGCGACACGGCGAGATTCAGCTGCAACTCCCGTCGGCCGACCGCGATCCATTGCCGGCGCAACAGTCCTGGATCGATGTGCTGGTCGACGCGACCGGTACCTACTACGTCGACGGGCAGGAACTCGTGAACCGGCGCCCGGAGACTCTGCAGCGCATGCTGGAAACCGTGCTGAGCGAGCGCAGTGGACAACCGGTCCTGGTGCGCGCGGACGCCAATGCCTCACACCAGTCGGTGGTCACAGCGCTGGATGTGATCGGCAAGCTCGGCGTGACTTCCGTTTCCATCGCTACCATTGGCCGCGCTCCTGATGACCCCTGAACCCGTGCACGCCGCGTATGACTCCGGAATGCGGGTCTACAAGCGTTTGCTCGCGATCGCTTTCCTGTACTGGCCCCTGTTGCTGACCGCCACCGTCACCATGATGGTGATGGCGTTGACCGAGGCCGGTTTCGCCGCATTGATGAAGCCGCTGATGGACGACTCCTTCGGCGAGGGTGACAGCGACCTCGCACGCTGGATTCCCCTGCTGCTGATTGTCCTGTTCGCGGTACGGGGTTTTGCCGAGTTCGGAGCGACCTACACCATGCGGTACGTGGGGCGCCAGGTGGTCAAGCATCTGCGCCGACAGTTGTTCGAACGCCTGCTGGTGATGCCGGTGCAGCATTTTCAGCACCAGTCCAGCGGCGAACTGATCTCGCGCCTGACCTACAACGTCGAGCAGGTGGCCAACGCGGCCACCGACGGTTTCAGCGTGCTGGTTCGAGACACGCTCACCATTCTCGTGCTGCTCGCGTGGATGCTCTATCTGAGTGCATCGCTCACCCTGGCGGTACTCGTCATCGCGCCGTTCGTGGTGCTGGTGGTGAAGGTCGTAGCCCGGCGCTTCCGGAAGATTTCGCACCGCATCCAGGGCAACATGAGTGACGTGACCCACGTGACCCAGGAGGTCATCGAAGGCCATCGAGTCGTCCGGATTTTTGGCGGCGAGGCCTACGAACGTGAGCGCTTCGATGGCATCAACGAGCGCAACCGCCACCTGCATATGCGGATGGAGGGCGTGAAGGCGGCCTACGTTCCGCTGATCCAGTTCATCATCGCGCTGGTGCTCGCGTTCATCATCTGGACCGCAACCTCGGATGTGTTGGGCGAGCAGGTGACCGCGGGGACGTTCGTCTCGTTTCTCACTGCGATTCTGCTCCTGCTCACCCCCGTGCGCCGGCTCAGCATGATCAACGCCACGCTGCAGCGCGGCATCGCGGCGGGCCAGAGCATTTTCGCGGTGCTGGACCAGGAAGCCGAACGCGACGCCGGGCATACGCCGATGGAGCGTGCCCGGGGCAGGCTGCGTTTCGAGCGAGTGAGCTTCCGCTACGAACCCCAGGGCCCCGAAGTTCTGCGTGACGTCAGTCTCGAGATCCAACCCGGGGAGAACATCGCGCTGGTCGGTCGGTCCGGCAGTGGCAAGACCACTCTGGTCAACCTGTTGCCGCGTTTCTTCAGACCCACCCATGGGCGCATCGTGCTCGACGGCCATGATCTCGAGGATCTGCGCCTGCGTGACCTGCGGCGGCAGATCGCCTACGTGGGGCAGAATGTCACTCTGTTTGCGGACTCCGTTGCCGCCAATATCGCCTACGGGCGCATGGAGGCGACGCCCGAGGAGATCCGGGCTGCGGCGGAGGCGGCCCACGCGCTCGAATTCATCGAGCGTCTTCCGGAGGGGTTCGACACCCAGGTGGGCGAAAACGGGGCGCTGCTCTCCGGCGGGCAGCGCCAGCGCATCGCGATCGCGCGCGCTCTCTTGCGGGATGCCCCTTTGCTGATTCTCGACGAGGCCACGTCGGCGCTGGACAACGAATCCGAGCGCAGGGTGCAGTCCGCTCTCGAGAACCTCATGCAGACGCGGACGACCGTAATCATCGCGCACCGACTGTCCACCATCGAGCGGGCTGACCGCATCGTGGTGCTCGACGCCGGGCAGATTGCCGAGATCGGGACGCATGATGAGCTGTTGGCGCGGGACGGCCTGTATACCCACCTATACCGACTCCAGTTCCGCGATTCCGAGGTCATCTGACCCGGTGGCTGCCGTGGATTCCGGCTACGGCGGCGGCTTCTGGCCGGTCTGGCGAGCGACCGTTCAGGATTACCGGTCGGGCGCGGGCGCCAGGGCCCGGGCGCGCCACGGTTTCCTCACCCCCCCTGAGGGTCGCGGGCGAGTGGTCTGGATCAAGGCCGGGGGCACTCCGGAGTCGCTGCGCCTCGGGGTGGAACTGGTGGGCGCTGTCCGCGAGCGCCGGAAGGACGTACGCATCGTGATGACCTTCGAAAACGAGGATCCGGATCTGTTGCAGACCTGGATGCAACCCTGGCGCGGGGTCGGTGTCGGTTACGGGCCCTGTGATCGTCCGGCGGTCGTGCGCAGGGTGCTGCGCCGGTTCCAGCCCTGCGGCATCCTCCTGGCCGAGTCCGAGCCGCCGAGTCAACTTTTGCACGACGTGCAGGTGCCGGTGGCCGCTGTGGGCACCCCGCTGCCGGGGGCGCCGGTTCGCGTGGCCTGGCCGCTCAGCGCGGAGACCCAGCGTGCGTGGGAGTCTTCGGGCCTCGCGACCGAACTGATGGTTCCCGCGGATCCACAGGCCCGTTTCACCGAGGCGCAGGCCGACGTGGTGCTGCGCGCCCTCGCCGGCGGCGAAACGCGCCGGCTGTGGTGGTGGCACGGCGAAGCACAGCAGTGGCCCGCCTGGCTCGCCGCATGGCGGGGCGCGGAATTTTCCGGGACCGATGTTCTACTCGCGAGCCTCGAGTCGGGCGCGGTTCTCCCGCAGGCCTCCCTCTCCGCCAGCGGCTGGGATCGTCGCAAGCTCCCTGGAGGCAGCATCCTGCATCTCGACGATCCCCGCTGGTTTGCCGCCGCCGCGAGTGCCGCGCATGCCATTCACCTGGCCGCTCCGGGACGTGGCGCGCTCTGGCAGTCGCTCGCCGCCGGCGCGGCGGTCACGCTGGGCGCGGCGGGGGCTACCCGTGATCCCTCCTTGCCAGTCCTTGCACGGATCCCGGACGTGATCGAGCAGTGGCGGGGCCTACGCGATGACGAGCAACGGCGGCGCGGGCTGGGCGATGCTGCACGGCGGCGCTTCTGGGAGGAGCGCCGTCAGGTGGACGCCAACCTCACTGTGCTGATGGACCAGGTCTGGACATGGTAGAGCAGTGGCTTTGGAAGCAGTGGATGCGTCGCGGCCCGTTTGCGGCCGTGATGTTTCCGCTGTCGCTCATCTATGCGGCACTGGCCAACTGGAATCGCTCCCGACTGGACGCAAACCAACTCCACGTCGTGTTGCCCCTTAAAGCGGTGATCGTTGTGGGCAATCTGACCGTTGGCGGCAGCGGCAAGACACCGATGACCGCCTGGCTGGCCCGTCGCCTGGAATTGCAGGGCTATCGTGTCGGTATCGTCAGCCGAGGCTACGGTCGCCGACCCAGCGAAGGCGGATTCCAGGTCCATCCGGGTGCCGATCCCAGGGTGGTGGGTGACGAGCCCATCCTGCTGGCGCGCCGCGCCGGCGTGCCAGTGCAGGTGGACCGCGATCGGGTGCGCGCCGCGCGCGCGCTGGCGGAGCAGGGCATCGAGGTGGTGATCTCCGACGATGGTCTGCAACATCATCGGCTGCCCCGCGACATCGCGGTCCTGATGGTGGACGGCCGCCGTCGTTTCGGAAACGGATTATGTCTACCGGCCGGCCCCTTGCGTGAACCGCGTGCGACGGTGGCCCAGGCTGATTTCGTGGTGACCGTGGGTGGGCAGCCGCAGCAAGGGGAGTTCGCAATGTCTCTGCTGGCGGACGATGAACTCGTGGCTGTAAGGACTGGTGGCGGCGTCCGCCCGCTCACGCAGTTTTGCGGGCGCCCGGCACATGCCGTCGCCGGGATCGCCGATCCGGATCGCTTTTTCGACGCTCTCGAAGCTGCCGGTGTGCAGGTCATCCGACACCCGTTTCCGGACCATCACCGCTTCCGCGCGAAAGAGATTCGCTTCGACGACGGCTACCCGGTACTGATGACCGAGAAGGATGCCGTAAAATGCACGGATATTGCCGACAAGCGCCATTGGTACTGGCCGGTGTCGGCCCAACCGGAGCCCGCCTTCGAACAGGCGCTTCTGCAACGACTCGAAACCTGTATACGGTTCAAATACCTGGGGTGAATCACGATGGACAAGCGCCTGCTCGATATTCTCGTCTGCCCGGTCACGAAGGGGCCGCTGCACTATGACCGCGACGCGGGTGAGCTGATCTCGGTCTCCGCCGGGCTCGCGTACCCGATCCGGGACGACATCCCGGTCATGCTCGAGGACGAGGCGCGGGTGCTGTCGGACGAAGAAAAGCAGCGCTGGCGATCGAAGTGATTCCCGGACGTTGCGGTCGCCCTGCACCTCCCGACCTTTCCGCGGGTGTCGGCAGCAGGGATGCTGCCGTCAAGCCTACAAGGATGTATTCACGGCGTCCCGTGGAAAGGTCGGGAGGTGCAGGGCTGACGGGCCGTTGGTGGTTTATCGATGGACGGAACCCGGATCGGGGTGCTTTGCGGGGGCGTGCATGACCGAGCAGGGCTTCGTGGTGGTGATCCCCGCGCGGATGGGTTCCAGCCGTCTTCCGGGCAAGCCGCTGATCGCGATCGCCGGCCGGCCACTGATTGCTCACGTGGTGGCCCGTGCGAGGGAAAGTGCGGCGCAGCGGGTGATCGTGGCCAGCGACGACGAACGGGTCCTCGAGGCCGCCCTTCAGGCCGGCGCCGAGGCACGCTGGACGGCCCCGGATCTTCCCTCGGGCACGGATCGGATCGCAGCCGTCGCGGCGGAGGAAGGTTGGTCGGACGCGACCTGTGTGGTCAATCTTCAGGGCGACGAACCGCTGACCCCGGGAAACCTGCTGGACCGGCTCGCGGGGTTGCTGCAACGGTATCCGCAGGCGGACATGGCCACGTTGGGAGTGCCGCTTCGGCGGGTGGAGGATCTCAGGGATCCCCACCAGGTGAAGCTGGTGACCGATGATGCCGGCCGGGCGCTGTACTTTTCCCGGGCACCCATTCCCTGGGATCGCGAGGCGCACCGTCTCGGGCATGAGCCGGATCTGGCGCTGGCCCGTCGCCACCTCGGTCTGTACGCCTACCGGGCCGGCTTCCTGCGCCGCTTGACCGCTCAGCCGCCCGCGGGACTCGAGCGGCTGGAGCAACTCGAACAGTTGCGCGCGCTGGCGCTCGGCGCATGGATCCAGGTCGGCATCGTCGACGCGCCGGTCCCCGCAGGCGTGGATACGCCCGAGGATGTCGAGCGCCTGGAAGCGCTCATGGGCGCAACGGCGCGGGCGTAACCAGCCCCAGTCGAACGGGAATCTGCCCGAGGCGGCCGAACGTCAGCTCCGGCTGGGGTTCCGGCTGCGACCAGCGCGTCGTGCCGGGATTGAACCAGGCCGACTGCATGCCGGCCTTGCGCGCACCCAGTACATCGCAGACGGCGTCATCGCCGATGTGCAGGATGGTTTCCATCGGCACCTGTGCCCGTTGTGCAGCGGCGTGAAAGATCGCTGGATCGGGCTTGGCCGCACCGGCTTCGGCAGCGGGAATGGCAAAGTCGAAAAAGCGCCCGAGCGGCGTGCGGAAGACGTCGGCATTGCCGTTGCTGATCGCCCCCAGCCGGAAATGTCCCGACAGCATCTCGAGAACGCCGGCGGCCTCGGGATCAGGGTCGACCTCGTTGCGGGCGATCCAGAACACCTCGAATCCCTCGGTGCTGACGCGGTCGGGGCAGGCGCCCGATTCTTCCGCAATCCCCCGCAGCCAGCGTCTGCGCAGGCGGGTCAAGTCGTGCTTCTCGTCGGCGGGCGCGGCTTTCATGAAGCATGAGCGGGCCTCCACCAGCGCGTGCGGGGTATAGCGGGCGCACACCTCCGGCGCATGCTCACGAAGCCAGTCGTAGAAGCGCGCCTCGGCCCGGTGGATCGCGGGCATCACCGGCCAGAGCGTGTCGTCCAGATCAAAGGTGATGCAGTCCACGCGCAGATCGTGTGGGCGGTTGGGGAACGGACGTCGGCTCATGGGTCGAAGGGTACCGCGCTTGGGTATCACTTTCAGACCGGCTGGGAGGGGTTGCGGTTCCGCGCCGCGCGGCACCGGGAGGAAAGCGCACGAATGCCGTGGGTGGGTTTCCACACGAAGCGCGCTTGGGTCAGAATGCCGGCAGGCATGCGCCTGAGCGTGAGGAGATCTCAACCGGTGAACCCCGTGACCGTGGCTTTTCCGCCCGCGCCGACCGCGCCCTGGATCGGTGATTTGCGCGCTGCGGTGCAGCGCAACTGCGACATCGCCGATGCCCGGTTTGCGGGCAACTACACGCTTTGCACCTACCTGCTGAAAATGCGCGAATTCTACCGATGGGAACGGGGCCTGCCCTTGTCCGCAGCACTGAACCGCCAGGAAGTCGGCGACTGGGTGAGTCAGCGAGAACAGGGCTGGGAAGCGCTCGAGGGTCTTGATCCGGAGTCCCTGCCGCTGGGGGGAGTCCGCCGCGACCCGTTCGATCAGGACTCGGTGAACCGGTTTCTCGACGGGCACGGGCTGGTCTACGGCGCGGGATACGGTCGCGGCGCTCGCCCCCTGTTTTTTCTGGGAACGCTGCTCCGGCGCGAGGATTTCGAGGGGTATCGGGTCTGCGTGGTGGGCGAGGAAAAGGCGCGCGATCTCGCTTCGCCTCCGGCGATGTCCCGAGGCGATCTGATCTTCGTGCGCCGGGAGTCCCTGCAGCGCTTGCTGTTCGAGATGATCGAGGCCTGGCAGATGCGCGGGTCGCCGGCAGATGACGCTCTGGCGCGCGCACTCGAGGCCTACGGCTACGTCCCCGGCGATGCGTCGTCGCTGGAACGGATGACCGATGGCGAAGTGGAGTCCGCGGTCTGGCACGAGGTGGGGGAGGTGCTCGCCGGGCGGCGCCTGGGTGCGCGTTGGCAGGATCGCGTGATGGAGGTGGCGGGTACGCGCGGGGAAGTCGTGGCGCGCGCGGTACGGGACCACCTCGCGGATTGCCTGACCACCCTGCCCGCGCTGCTGGAGGAGGGTGCCGACGGTGCCCTGCATTTCTACTTCGCCAATCTGACCGGCATGCGCGCGGTGCTGTTCCCCCAGTTGCGCGAGGCCTACGATCGCTGGACCGGGGGTGCGTCGGTGGCGGCGCTGAAGGCGGTGATCGCGCCTGGACGGGAGCACTGGCTCAAGGTGGCGCAGCGCCTGCTGGCCGAACCGTCGGCATCCTGGCCGGTGGACGATGATCGGCTTGCCGAGCTGCAGCCCGATCTGGCCTGAGGCTTTTTGCGGTTTCGTGGGGGTTCGGATGCCTTTCGGACCTGCGCGCGTTCACAGGATGCCGTTTTCCAAGGAGCCGATATGCTGATCACCATTCCCCGGGTTCTCGACGACGCGGCCCTGGACCATGTGCGTGCGCTGCTGGGGGACATCGCCTTCGTCGACGGCCGCAGCTCGGCCGGGGGCGATGCGCGTCGGGTCAAGGAAAACGAGGAGGCGGATTCCGCGGATGAGCGGGTGGGGTTGCTCAATCGGCTGGTGCTGTTGCCGCTGTACCGAGACCCGCTGTTCCAGGCGGCCGCCATGCCGCGACGCCTCTCCGGCGCGTTCTTCGCGCGGTATCGACCGCAGATGCACTATGGTTCGCACGTCGATGACCCGGTGATGGGGCCCGAGAACGGGCGGTACCGCTCGGAC
>SLNI01000260.1 GCA_007133115.1 Thioalkalivibrio sp.
AGATGCTCTTTCCCGTGTGCCAGCAGGGCGGCAAACAGTGTCTGCTCCTCGTGCTGGAGATGTTCTTCGAGCTCGTCGTAGTAGTAGTCCTGCACCAGGCGGATTCCCTCCGCAAGGCTTTGTTCCGACCCCGCTTCGGCCAATCCGGCGATGCGGTCGGCAAAGGTCAGAGCCCCCTCGTGTTCCTGGGCGAGTTTCTGCAACTGCTGGCAGCGCTGGCTGGACATGGAGTGTCTCCGGGAATGAATTCAGGATTTGTTTTCAAGGTTCCAGGGGCGCGAGCGACCCAGGGTGATGCTGCGGATGGCGAGGAACACCTCGCGCAGGAAGGCCAGCAGGGTGCCGATCAACGAGAACATGGCGGCCATGAACAGGCCTCCGATCAGCATCGCGTGGCTGACGCCGAGAAACGCTTCGATGAATGCGGTCACGATTACGAGGCAGATCAGCAAGGCGGTGGTGATCCCGAGGGTGATCCCGATGTTGACGAGTTGCGCCCGGCGATCGAGGATTGCCAGTTCACGCAGGGCATTGACCCGGCTGGGGCCCTGCGACTCCAACAGGTATTGCTCCAACACGCGGATGCGATCCACGACACGGGACAGCCGGGCGACGAATGCGTTGATGAATCCCGCGATGCCCACCAGCAGAAAGACCGGTGCGATCGACAGCTGGATGGCGTTGGAGATATCCGTGATGGACGGAAAGCTGGGCATGCGGGCGTGCCAGGGCGGGGGCGTCCCGACGATTATAGGGATGGGCGCGCGTGGGAGCGAAGTTCCATGTGCCGTTGGTGGATGGCCGGCTCCCGGAACTGCGCGAGCGGACGGACATCCGCGCTGCAACCCGGCGCCTGGATCCCGCCCGGCTCACGGCCTTTCCGGTATCCACACGTGTGAATCGACCGGAAAACGATGAGATCTCTCTGCTCGACCCGCTGGATTGACGGTGCTTCGATGGCTCCTGTTCCAGCCGACCGGGTGCGGACGGCATACTTGGGGTACCTCAACACAGCGCAGGGCAGACACGACCATGAACAGATCCTGGATCCGGCACGCACTCTTCTTCGTCGTGGCGACCGGTGGTATGGCGGAGGCGGCCGATCCGGAGTTGTCGGGCTACTGGTCCTGCCCGGCAACCATGCAACTGGCAACCGTCGGTCAGAACCAGCTGAGCCTGCAGCTGAACACGCGGTCTCACCTGCGTGCCGAGGGGCGTTACGAGAGCGAAGGTGACGCCATCGTGCAGATGGGGAGGTGGCCGCTTACGCTGGCGGCGACGAGTCATGGACAATGGTTGCGCGAACGGGAACGCGTGACCGTGACGGTGGAAGCCCTGGAGCTGTCCCCGGGCTCTACAATGGGCGTCGAACTGCAGAATTATCTGATTCAGCAACTTACCTCGTTGTTCCCGCCGTTCCCGCACACCCAGGTGACGCACATCCTGGTCGAGACCCCCACGCAACTGGTGCTCGAAGACGAGTTCGGAGAACAGTACACTTGCCACCGGCTTTGAGCGCGCACGGAAGGCCTGAAGATTGCGGAGGAACGCCGGTTGGACGCCAGGAAAAGTAGCTGGATCTTTTTTCTGATCTTCTGTTTGCTGCTCGTGGCGGTAGCCGGCATCGATCTTCGCGCGTCCCACATACGGGCGGCGCAAGCCACCACCGACCGCGTGGAGAGCACCGGTCAGTTGGTCGCCGAGTGGATCAAGGGGGCCTTTCAGGCGTCGGATTACGTCCTTCGGGATATTGTGGCAGCGGTGCCGGAATCCGAACTCGTCTACCCCCATCCGGATGCAGCCAGGCACGCTGCCACCACAGCCTATATGGACGCGAAGCGAAGGGTGGTTCCCCATGCCATCGCTGTCAGTCTCAGTAACGCCGACTGTATCGTCACGCACTCCTCTTCCGTGGTCGGGTTCGATGCAAGCGCGAGCGAGTGGTGTGCGATCCCGGCCGCCAACAGCAACCTCGAGACGTACGTATCGCCCATGTTTCGCAACGACACCGGGGAACTCATGGTGATGCAGACCCGGCGGTTTCCCAGTGAAGACTTCGTCGGGTTGGCCAGCATCGGTGTCGATCTCGATTTTTTTTCCACCTGGCTCGATAGCATTTCCATCGAGTCGCTGGGACTGGTGGCGATCGTCGACAGCAACCTCAATCTGCTCGCGGTAAAGCCCGGTATCCCGGGGTTGCTGGGGGAGGTCGTCCGTGCGCCTCTCCTGGAGCGTTTTATCGCCTCGGGTGAGACCCATGGCACGTTCCGTGGCCGTTCGGCACCGGACGGAGAGAATCGGATTCTCGCTGTCCGCGAGGTGGGGGATCTCCCCTTCATCGTGATCGTGGGTGAGGCCGATCGCGATTGGCTGGCGGGGTGGTGGCGGCAGGTCATGACGTCTGCCATTGTTCTGTTCCTGTTCATTCTGATGGGCCTGCTGATCCTGCGGGAGCACCTGACCTTGCTCCGTCAGAAGGAGGAACTTCGCCTGCTGGCGCAGTTCGACTTCTTGACAGGTGTGGCCAACCGTCGTCATTTCATTGAACTGGCGGAAGCGGAACTGCGTCGAGCCCGGCGCTTCGACGAACCGTTCGCCGTGCTGATGCTGGACATGGATCACCTGAAGGAAATCAACGACACGCACGGTCACGCGCTCGGTGACCGTGCGATCCTGGAATTCAGCCGGGCCTGCCATGCCACGCTTCGCGAGGTGGATGTCCTCGGCCGTCTGGGCGGAGACGAGTTTGCGATTCTCCTGCCCAACGTCTCGGACGAAGGGGCCAGAGCACTTGCGGAACGCATCGGGCAGGCGCTGCGGGGAATCGTGCTGGAAGGTGCGACGGGGAGCCCGATTCACCTGACTGCGAGCATCGGCGGCGTGGTGGTGCACAAAACCGATCAGGAACTCGACGAGATCATCGCGCGGGCCGACGCGGCGCTCTATCGCGCGAAGGAACGTGGGCGCGATCGCGCGGAGTTCTGGGACGGCGCCGAGTAGATCCGGTACCGGTCGCAGGCGACGAAACCCTGTCGCTGCCCGCCGATTCCGGTCAGCAGGCCGCGCTGACGCGAGCAGGTATAGCCAACGCTACCCGGAGGGGTCCTGAAGGCCTGCCTGGCCCAGAGCCTCCGCGACGCGCTGGCCTTTTATATGCCGGATATCAATGCCTTCAATCTGGAAAATCACGTGTTTAGCGAGGTTCTTCGCGTGATCACCGATGCGCTCAACGGCCTTCAGGATCAGCGCGGCCTCGGTGACCATGGAAATGTTGCCGGGGTCCGACACCCATCCCTCCTGAACTGCACGCAGCGCCGCCTTGTACTCGAGGTCGAGTTTCCTGTCGGCATCCGCCACCCGGATCGCGAGTGCCTCGTCGCGCGTCCTGACAGCTTCGAGGACGTTCTCAATCGCCTCGCAGGCCGCCGTGGACATGCGCGCGAAGGAGTCGCGACAGGATGCAATCGGGTCACCACCCTCGACCATCAGACGCCGGGTGATCTTCGCGATCTTCTTGGCCTCGTCCCCGGCTCTCTCGAGTTCCGTGAAGCCCTTCAGCAGGACGATGATCGAGCGCAGGTCCACGCCCATCGGCTGGCGCCGCGCGATCAGTTGCATCGCCACCTCCTCGCCGAGCAGGTCGTAGTCGTTCAGTTGCGGTTCGCGGTCGAGTACGCCGGCCGCGAGGGCATCGTCCCGCTCCATCAGGGCACGGGTGGCATCGCTCACCTGGCGAAGCGCGAGGCCCCCCATCTCGACCAGCACATCGGTCAGACGCTGCAGGTCGGTGTCGAAACTGCGAACGGTATGCCCGGATGGACCCGTGTTCATCGTTTTCATCCCCTTGAACGTGGAAGAACCGCGGACCGTCGCGATCCGTATCGAGCAGTTGCTCGAAACCTGCGCAGAATCGCACACTCGAGGCCCACTCGAAAACGCGTGGGTCCGGCCGGCGGGCGCGATCGCGCAACTGAGCTGGAAGGGTGCCTTCCCGAATCGGGCGCGGCGGCGTGGGAAAAATGGTTGGGGTTCCGGGAGGGGCGGTTCGGCCAAACGATCCAAATGGGGCCTGGGTTCTGAAAAATAATCTTTTTTCAAGCGAAGGAAGATCATTTATCGTTCGCAAGTCTTAAACAGGTCCGGATCAACAAATGAAATTCACGGTTGGCATCGATGAGGACATTGTCTCAGCCCGGGCATTTGCCGGCTCCCCAGGGTGAGGCTCGGGATTGCACATGAGCCGTGTGAGAACGGCCTTTGTGTGTGGCATCGGCCGGTCCCGGTCGCCAATCGGATGATTCGCCGACCGGTTCCGATCAAACCGGACAGCGGGCCTGGCCCGCCGTCAGGCTTGGCCG
>SLNI01000107.1 GCA_007133115.1 Thioalkalivibrio sp.
AATCTTCCATCGTGGCCAGGTTGAACACGTCGCTCGCCCAGATCTTGCTGAGTGGCAGGGGCACCTCTACCGGCATGGGTTTGCGGCTGGTGATGGCGTGAATGGCTGCGGCCCGGGTGGCATTTGCGGTCATGGGTACCTTCCTGTTGGCCGAACCCCGTTCTGGGGTCCGGAAAATGTCGGTGGACAGCGACCATGCAATATGCGGTCCACCTGCAGTGTGGTACCCAGCTTTATTTCGGGTGGCGCGCGCACGTGGGTCCGGGTGGCTGTTGGAGCAAAGGGGTGCGCGGGCGCAAGTGCTTGATCGGCAAGTCCTTGTGAGGTTGCGTACAGGGCGGTGCCCGGCAGTGTGCCCTGGCCCCCATTGGACGCCATCGGCTCTGGCGGTTTCCCGACACACCGGCGCAGCTGCAATTCGCCTGGCAGGGCCGGCCCATTATGGTGCGCTACCGGGCTTTAGATGGCCCATGCGGTGGTGGGTGGGGTGTTGCGCTTGGTGAGCGCCCTGCATTTGGCCGTCCTCCGGCTTGATTCCTCGACCCACGTTACTGCAACCCGCAACGCGCTCAGGGGGCAGAGACCGGCGCGGGGCGGTTCTCCCGGGCCGAAACCGGAGCGGGCGGCGAGGGCGGTTTTCGAAGCAGTTGGGTAGCGGGCGCCGCCATTCGGGGGTGGGCGACCGGCGCTTTTTCGCAATCGCCCGAGAGCCGCCTTGGTCGCCGGATAGTGGGGTACACTTCCGATCTTCGAGTTTGCCACGTACCCCCAGAGCCCGTCTTCACTAGCCAGGTACCCCTCCTCATGGTCCCCTCATATCGCCTGCCTCTCACCACGTCCGTGACGCCTTACTCTTTGGTCCGGACGACGCTCGTCTCACTCCTCTTTCTGCTCGGCACCGCGAGTTCCGTGTGGGCACACAGTTGGTCGGAGCTCACGCTCGCGTACGAGACGGGCGAGATGGATGCCGCGCTGAGCGCGACCGAAGCTGTTCAGGCTTCGTTCGACGCTGGCGAGGTGCTGTCACTCCAGGAGGATGCGTGGGCGCTGGACTGGTGGCGCTGGTTCGCACTCGCCGCGCAGATCGATGAGTCCCAGGGTGAGGAGGCACTGCGCGAGGCACTCGCGTCGGCCGACTTCCCGCACGCGCCCGGTGATGCGGTCGCGGCGTGGCGAGACATTCTGGAACACCTGGTCGCCGTGTCCGATGCCCGCCGCGTGGCTGCGGCGCCGATGCCGTCGGACGAGATCTTCGAGGCCGACCCCGCCGGTGCGGACGCCGCTGACCTCGTGCGTTTGAGCTACCTGGCCTCGCTGCAGGGGATGTCGACGGGTGGTGTACCGGGCACGCTGCTCGTTCGGTTCGACGCCTTGATCGACGCGGCGAGGATGCAGCCATGACCCGGCTGCGCGCCTTCCTTCTTTTCGCTCTTGCGATGGCGGCGACCCCGCACGCCCTCGCTTGGAGTCCGAACAAGTTCGAGGTCTTCTGCGGGATCCCTGCCTTCGCTGGGGCGGGCTTCGTCGATCAGACGCTGGTGTTCGCGGGTGTCCAATCCAACCCGAGACACGCGAAGTTCTACGCCGACGGGACGGGAAGGGGCGACGTGGCGGGGGTCGCGGATTGCGTGAGCGATTCGCGTAAGGAATGGATTGAGAGTGCCGCAGCTTCGATCATGACCGCCTACCAACAGCTCGGTTTTGCCAGTCCCGAGGGGCACAGGCTCGGCCCGGTCGTCGATCTGAATCGCCGCGAGTTGCCACAGGGCCGCCAGACCTTGACCGGGCGGCACGGGCGCCCAGTCGTGAGACTCTATGTTCACGAGACCCCGGGCGTGGCGCCCAACTATGCGTCCACCATCTCGCCCTGCCTCCCGTCGGGCGCGAAAGACCTCGACCGCCTGGGCATTGTCCAGATCAATGCAGACATCGCGCGCACGGCATCGGAGCCGTTGCTCTACTACATCCTGGCGCACGAGCTCTTCCACGTGGTGCAGTACGCCCAGCGCTATGTTGACGACCCCGGGACGCGTTCCTGCCCCCCCCCAGAATGGGTTGGAGAAGGGATGGCCGACGCCATCGCCACCCACCTCACGCGGGAGTACGTCCCGTCGTTCAACCCGCCGCTCGGCGCCCCCTGGGTCCAAAACTACGTTGGCCTGCGCCCGTACAACGTCAACCTCGTGCGCTTCGAGGTCGACGACACGCTCGGGTACCGCTCGAGCTCCTGGTGGCGCCACATCGCCGAGGTGCACCTGCGCGGCGACTGGCGCTACCTGGCCCGTTTCACCGCCACGCCGAACAACGCCGGCGGCCGCGACGATTGGCTGAGGTGGATGCAGCGCCTTGTCGAGGGCGACCCCATGATCGACCAGCCGCACGCGATGGCGTATGCCGACTTCCTCACCGACTACGCCCGCTGGGGCGCCCGAAAGTACGGCGCCTCGATCGGCGACGAAGCCTGGCTCGCACAGGCATTCGGCGGCTGCACCGTCGTTCCACTTAGCCCACAGCAGCCGTTGCGGGATCTTAGCGTCGATCTTGAGAACTTCGCAGGAACTTGCCTGCGCGTCATGGTGGACGGCCTCGAGCCTGACGCTTTCGGGGCGGTCCGGATCGTCTCGAGCGACCTCTCGCTCGATGACCTCGACGACCTGCACCTCGGCCTCGCCTTCGCCACCGGGACCAGCCGCTTCACCGGCATCGACGCCGACGGTTTCGATTGCCACGACTACCTCCGTCGCCGCGAAGTCCAGGGGACGAACGAGACGCCCGGCTTCTGCACGGCGATGCCGTTCATCGGGTCGGTCGCCGCACCCGGTGCAGGCAGCGGGGTATTCAGCAAGACCTGGCGGACGGCGGCCCAGCGTCCCGTCGCCGGGAGCGGCTCCTTCGAGCAGCGTTACCTGTTCAGCCGCGTGCCGTTCTCCGCGACCGACGCACAGCACTCCGGGCGCGACACTCTCTCGGTGCCGTTGCAGATCGGTCTCGAGGTCAGCGGGCTTCGTACGCCCGCGACCGCGCGCTCGCCGCAACCGGCGCGGCCGGGCACCATCTCGACGGCCGGCCTCACCGAGCGGCCTCCACTCGGCCTGCCCATGAGCGACCTGCCGCTCCACGCCGGCTCGGGCGCGGACCCGACGGATCCCATGATGTTGCTGCGGGTCGCCGCCGGGCTGCCGATGATCTCCATGCCGAGCGAGATGAGCGAGCAGCTCGGTGGGTTGGCGATCTGGTGGGGCGACACCACAAAAAGCGACGACGACGACTCGGATTTCGAAAGCGCCTTCCTGCTGCAGCTGGCCTTCGACGACGAGCTACCCGGCGGAGCCCCCGTGTTCGGCCGCACCGGTACCTACGAGGCTTGGGTCCAGGGCTTCGGCGATGGCGACGCCGCCGGCATCGGCTCCGGCCTCGGCACGCTCATTCCTTTCCTCCAGGCGCCCGGAGGCTCTCCGGCGCTCGCTGGATCACCGCTCTGCAACTATCCCGCCCCAGACCCTGACGATCCGTCGTCGAAGCGCAAGCCGGCAGCGAGCGTCGAGGTCATCGCGTTCAACGCGGATTTGCTGCACCTGCGTTACGAGGGCACGCTCGGCTATGGTGCTCACGACGCGCGGGGATGGCCGATCTGCATCAACCCGCAGCCCTTCGAGGGTGAAATCATCAAGCCATTCGGCTCGTTCTTCGCGCCCGGCGGCTTTCAGCTCGTTTCGACTCCCGGTACCGACGCGGAACTCGAAGCGCGCTACGGCGACATCTTCCCCGGCATCGGCGGTGGTCGGGCACTTCTCGACCGCGACGGCGAAGCGACCGGCGGCGGACTCGGCGGAGCCGTCGGCTGCGACTGCTCGTGCGGCAACCTCCTGCGAATCATGGATGCCATGGATGAGTCCGACGACTCGGGCTCCGACGAGATGCTGGACCCGGAGGCCTTCAAGTTTTTCGAGTGCATGCAGAGCTGCGGTATGCCGTTGGTGATGCAGTGTTTGATGGCACGATGAGGCGCGCGCCTTGCGTCTCGATGGTGGCGCATGCGCGCGCTGTGCCACGTGCGCCACACGGCTGCACCGGCTAGTGAGGTGGCCAGCAAGAGGGAGGCGCTACAGGGAATTGCAGGGAATGATCAGCGCGCGAAACCGGCACGTTACCGGACGCCCCAAGAGCCGGTGGTGCGCTTGTCCCCGCCACGGTGATCTTCTGCTCTGCAGTGGAGGTGGACATGGTGGCGACTCAAGTGAGCGAATTGCACCGAATCACGATCGATCCCGACGTCTGCGGAGGACGCCCATGCGTGCGGGGTCTGCGCATTCGGGTCAAGGATGTCCTGGA
>SLNI01000121.1 GCA_007133115.1 Thioalkalivibrio sp.
ACGGACGAGATCGGCGGTGATCGACTGTCCGTCGACAACGGCACTCGCAGTCAGCGGCTGCCCTTCCTGAAGCAGGGCCTGGACCCTGGGAACCACACTTTCGGGGAGGCTGGCGTGGATTTCGAGATCATCCACCGGGTACAGGCGGATCAGGGGATCACCCACGCGCACCCGTTCGCCCGGGCTCACGTGAACTTCGATGACCCGGGTGGCGGTGCGCGCGGTCACCTCGGTGCGTTCCAGGTCGAGTCGGGCACGTTCGAGCGCGGCTTCGATCCGGGCCCGCCGCGCCTGAGCCTGAGCCTCGCGGGCAGGGGCATCTGCAACGGCCTGGCCCCGTGCGTCCACGGCGATGCGAGCCTGCTCCAGCGTACGTTGCGCGGCATCGAGATCGGCATCGGAACCCAGGTTGCGCGCTTTCAGATCCCGCGCCCGATCCAACCCCCGCTGGGCAATCTGCAGCAGTTCCCGTTCCCGCCCGAGGGTTCGTTGATCGGTCTCGGCGCGCACACGCTCGCTTTCCAGCGCTGCGTCGGCCTCCTGCAGATCGGCGTCTCGCTGGGCCAGCGCAATCCTGGCCTCGGCCGGATCGATACGGAGCAGCAGCGCGCCGGTTTCGACCACTTCACCCGCGCGCACGGGCACCATTTCGATGACGCCTTCGGTCGCCGCCCGCAGCACAGCCATCTGCGCAGAACCCGTGCGGCCATAGAGTTCCAGCGAGGGTTGGTACGTGCCCGGTTCGACATGCATGCCACGGACCTGCCAGACGCGTTCGCTCGTTTCCGGCGGCGGGGCGCTCGGGCCTGTGGCGCGCAGGATGATGAACCCTGCCACGGCCACTGCCACGATGAGCAATGGCCAGAGCCTTCGAGTGAATTGACGCAGGATCATGAGGGTCTCGCAAAGGGGCGTTGGATGTCCTGTCGGACGCCAATGGTGGACAACATGTTCGGTCGAGCACCCGGCGGCGAACGGGTCTGATCCCGGATCACAGGGAAGTATAGGGGATACCCCGATCTGGCGAGAAAATGGACGCTTTCTGCGTGTATATCGGTTTGCCGGGGCGTGCAGGTCTGCAGGCTTTGACAACGCTTCGCGCCGGGCTGATAAGCTGGGCAATCACGGCGGCGACCCAGCCGTCCGGATGGAGGAAACATCGCTATGTGGTACCGAAACCCGACCCGGATTGCCTTGGTGTCTTTGCTGGGGATGCTCTCGATATTCATGGTCACCCAGAGTGCGGCACAAATGGGACAGCAGGCTCCCGCGCAGCCGAGTCCGCTCGAGCGGGAATACATGAATCTTCAGCAGCGACTGGCCGACGCGCAAAAGGCAGCCCTCGAGATCGATCCCTCGCTTCAGGATCAGATCGATGCGATCGAGGACCTCGTGACGCAGAAGATGCGCGACGCGGGGTACGATCCAGGCAACCTCATGGAGACACTGTTGGCGGCCCAGGGCATGATGCAGGAGCCTGGCATTTCCGACGCCCGGCGCCGCGAGATCATGCAGAGTCCAGAGGTGCAGGAGGCCCAGAGAACCCTGCAGGAAGCGCAGCAGAAGGTCGCGCAGGACCCGGAAGTCCAGGCAGCGCGGAGGGCGCTTGAGGACGACATGATGGCCGCCATGCGCAAGGCCGAGCCCCAGACCGATCAGATGATGGAGCGTCTTCAGGAGATCCAGGCACAAGCGCAGCGCGGCACACGTTGACGGCATGGCCGCCGTTGGCCCTCCGCGGCTCCGGCCCGGGGAGAGCGACGCCGGATCAGCTCGGGACGGTGTCAGCAGAAGCCGGGCCGGGCACATGGCCTTCGAGAGCGACATGCTGCCCCGAAGTGCGACCGGCATCCGGCCCGAGGAAATAGAGGTAGGGTCCCACCACCTGTTCCGGCGCCGGCAACAGTTCGGCATTTTCGCCAGGGTAATGGAGTGCCCGAAATCGCGTGCGCACCGGTCCGCTATCGACACCGTTGACCCGGACGAAACCGGGAGCTCCGGAATGCTCCCGCGCCAGGATATCGACCAGTGCGTCCTGGCCGGCCTTGGCGACGCCGAACGCACCCCAGAAGGCCTTGCGCGCGTTCTGGGTGGAAACCACGATGGCCCCGTCGCTACTCGCCTCCAGCATCGGCAGTACGGCCTGCGTCAGAAAGGCGGGGCCCGTGAGATTGCCCTGGAGCACCTGGGTCCATACTTCCGGATCGTAGTATTTCAGCGGGGTCAGCGTGCCGGCCCATCCCGCGTTGAGGACGAGGCCGTCCAGTCGGCCGAGCGACTCCTGCACCGTGGCGGCCAGGTCGGCGTAATCCTTGACGGTGGCGCCTTCCAGATTGAGCGGATAGATCGCGGGCTGGGGGTGCCCAGCCGCTTCAATGCGGTCGTAGGTCGTCTTCAGGCGCTTGATGTCGCGGTCCAGCAGGACGATGGTGGCGCCTGCCGCGGCGGCAGCCTCGCTTACCGCGCGACCGATTCCATCCGCGGCACCGGTGACGAGAATCACGCGGCCGGCCAGCGTCTGGTTGCCGGGTCGATAGGCGATCAGGGAGGGAAGGTCCATTTCGGTCACGTTCTGTCTCATTGCATCCGACGGTTGAGTTTATCCGATGGCGCTGGCGGCCGCCTGCACACCTCCGAGAACCGCGGCTTCCAACGTGGAGGGTAAGCCCTTCGCGGTGTAATCCCCGGCGAGGAACAACCCGGGAATACCGGACTCCGGGCCTGGGCGCCGTGCGTCGGTACCGGTACGGGCATCGAGGGTCGCTTCACGCTCGCAGATGGCATGACCTTCCTCCGCGGGACCCAGTTCGGGGAACGTCTCGGCCAGTTCCCGCGACACCGTTTCCCAGCGGATGGGATGGAATTCGCCGGAAGGTTGGTCTGCTGCGGAGATCACCACCGCAGCCCAGTGCGGCTCGCCACTGACGGAACGCGGCAGCAGCCATTGACCGTGTTGGCCCAGGAGACCGGTCAACGGTGGCAGGTGGTCAGGAAGACGCTGGTACCGAAGGTATACGGTGCAGATCGATCGTTTCCCCAGACCTTCGAGGCGTCGACATGTGTCCGCGGTCTCGTGCCCTTCCGGCAACAACCTGCGCGCGGCCCGCGGGGACACGGCGAGGATGACCTGATCCACGGTCACCTGTGCGGCGCCGTCGCGCAACGTGAGATGGAACCGCCCGTCGGTCGCCTTTGTGATCGCCCTCACGCGGCTTTGCATGTGGATTTCCGCACCGAGCTCTTTCAGCCGGGCCAGTGCCGGCTCCGGGAACAGGCGTCCGAGCGGAACCCGGGGAATGAGGAGGTGCGCGTCCTCGGGTTCGCCGAGCAGGGTCTGACGCAATACGTTCTGAAAGATGGTGGCCGATGCCGAGTCGGGGGGTGTATTCATCACGGCCAGGCACAGGGGTTCCCAGAGCGACCGGGTCAGGCTCTCCGGCTGAGCGCAGGATCGAAGCCACTGCTGTACCGTTGAATCCCCGACCGTCGATCGATGGAGCATGCGCGCAGCCCCGACGAGGGTTCGGATCCGCACCGGCAGCGGTTCCCGCGCAACGGTGCGAAAAAGCGCTTGGGCCATCGGCAGCATCCCTGTGGAGCGGGGCGCGATCGAGATGGGCGCGGCCCCGGCTTCGCGCAGCGTGAGCCCGAACGGCAATGTGAGCAGCACCTCGGCGGGGTCGACGCCTACCCGGCGCATCTGTTCCTGCACCTGCCTGCATGCACCCACCAGGATGTGCTGTCCGTTGTCGAGCCGCGCTCCGTGCAGATCCAGGCTTCTGCCGCGGCCGCCCGGCTGCGCATGGCTTTCGAACAGCACAACGGCACGACCGGCCTCGGCGAGGTGCAGCGCGGCGCTGAGTCCGGCCCAGCCGGCGCCAATCACCGCCACCGAAGATCGACTCACCGGGGTTTTCGCACCGAGCGGGAAGCGCGCCAGGCGATCCAGAGCTTGCGCACGGGCGTGAGATGGACCCGGTGTTCCAGAATGCGGAATCCGTCGCGTTCGATTTCGTCCAGCAGGGCGCGGTAGATCGCGGCCATGATCAGGCCCGGGCGTTGGGCGTAGCGGTCCTGTTCGGACAGCTGGGCCTCGGCCTTTGCGTAGTAATCGCGTGCCCGCTGGGCCTGAAAGCCAAACAGCGTCTGGTGCGCCTCCCGGGTGACGTTGCTGCGAAACTCCTCGGCCTTCACCCCGAATCGCTCCAGTTCGTCGAGCGGAATGTACACCCGCCCCCGGACCGCATCCTCATGTACGTCGCGCAGGATGTTGGTGAGCTGGAGCGCCATGCCGAGATCATGCGCGTA
>SLNI01000033.1 GCA_007133115.1 Thioalkalivibrio sp.
AGGGTCTTGCACCGGCCTGCGTCGATGCCTGCCCCTCGGGTGCACGGCAGTTCGGCGACATCGACGATCCGAACAGCGAGGTGAGCAAGCTGGTTGCCAAGCACGGAGGCAGGAGGCTGCGCGAAGAGCTGGGAACCCGGCCACGGGTCATCTACATCCGGGACTACAAGCCCCAACGCCGTTTCGAACCCGCTCGCCCCGCCGGCGAAAATCAAGGAGCCTAAATCATGAACTCCAATGTCAGTCGGAACGATTTTCTGACACCCACCTGGTTCCTGATTGCCGCCGGCCTGGTGGCAGGCGGCGCGGTGGGCATTTACGAGATGTTCTTCGGGCATCTGTTCGCGACCAACAGTTCGCTGGTCTGGACGTTGCCGCTGGTGACCTACATCTTCCTCGCCCTGATGAGTACCGGGGTTTCGCTGGTGCTGGCCTACGGTCTGATCATGCACGACGAGACCATCACACGGCACACGCGCGCCCTGCTCATCATGGCCATCGGGATGCTTCTGGGCGCGTTTACGGCCCTGGCCACGGAGCTCGGCTCGT
This sequence comes from Thioalkalivibrio sp., assembly GCA_007133115.1. GTDB lineage: Bacteria > Pseudomonadota > Gammaproteobacteria > Ectothiorhodospirales > Ectothiorhodospiraceae > Thioalkalivibrio. Next base: position 550 of record SLNI01000033.1, read on the forward strand.
TGCTCAACATGGTCTGGATCCTGCTGTCGCCGAACCCGAGCTCGCCGATCTGGTGGATGGGCACGCTGTACTCCATCGAACTGGTGCTACTGATCGTGAAGCTGATCATGGACCTCACGGGCCGCCACGGAGTCTTCGATAAGCCGCTGGCGTGGGGTACGCTGATCGTCGCGGGTGCCGCTGCAATCACCATCGGCGCGGTGTTCGGCACGGTCATCGGACGTCCCGACTATCACGGGGCCTTCCTGTCGGTGGTTACACTCGTCTCCGCGCTGGTCAGCGGAGCGGCCGCGATCGTGCTGCTGCGTCCGCAGAGCGCACTCACGGAGACCGCCGGACGGATCTTCCGGCAGACAGCACTCATCTTCGCAGCGCTGGTGCTGATCCGCGTGGTGTACGAGGCCCACAGCACCGTCGTCGGCATGCTGGGCTGGGCCAGTGTGTGGATGCTGGTACCTTTCGTACTCGCTCTGGTCCTTCTGCAATTCGCGCCGAGGGTCCTAGCCCTGGTCGGCATCCTGGGCGTGCTGTGGGTGCAGTACAGCTTCATCATCACGGGGCAGCTCGTCTCGCTTGGACAGACCGCTCACTGGTACGGAGCGGTGCAATCCTACCAGCCGAACATCCCCGAAGCGCTGATCCTGGTACTCGGCATCGCTGTTGCCGCCGCACTGATCAAACTCGGTGAGCAGTACCTGATGAGCAATCAGCGACAGGACGCGACCTGACAGCAGGAGGCCCCTTCCCTTCCCCCACAAGCGGGGGAAGGGTTTCGCTCCGCGCCATCTCCTCGGGTTATATTTTCGCAACCGGGGCCGTGTCGGCCCCGCATCGAATCTGACACCCCGCAGTCCGTGCTTCATGCCGAGGGCACGCGGGCAACCCGAGTCCACGACGAAACATGAAACGCAAGCTCCTGTTCCTCGCACCGATCCTGATCCTGGCCCCTCTGGCAGTCTGGTTTGCCGTAGGCTTTCTGCCCACTCCTCCGTACGAACCCCTCGACAATGCCGGCCTGAAACGGATGGTGGACGAGGGTGCACTGGTGATCGACATCCGCCGTCCGGAAGAATGGCGCCAGACCGGCGTGATCGAGGGCAGCCGTCTGATCACGGCCTTCGATGCACAGGGGCGCATGACCGACGAGTTCCCCGCGCTCTTCGGCCAACTGACCCATCCGGAACAGCCGGTCGTATTGATCTGCCGCACGGGTAACCGGACCGATGTTCTCGCACGCATGCTGATGGAACAGGCCGGTTACCAGCACGTCTACAACGTCTCCGATGGCATTACGACCTGGATCTCCGGCGGAGGGACCGTACAACCGTGCAACGCACGCGGACCCGACCTGCGCTGTTGAAGCTCGAGCGCATCCACTCTCCCCAGTGGTTACGACTCACACCAACTTGGCGTTGCCTGTTCGCCAACGGCGGCACCTCGCAGCCGCTTCGTGGGCATGGTTGAGCACCCAGCGCATCGTCGTGTAATCAATGTGTCTACTCTAAGCGCCGGCCAGTTCGCGCGGCTCGCCTTGCCGAGAATCCACCAGCTGCAACAAGCGGTGCGCACCGACGGGTTCTTCGGCGAGTACCGGCACGACCGCGCAGCGCTTTGCGAACTGATGAAGAACCCGTTCAATCTGCGGCCCTTCGGCGAGAGCGCGCCGGTGCAGCAACGGAGAGTGGGTGTTCGCAGCCGCCAGGCTTTGATTGACCACCCAGGCCCAGGGCTCGATTCCGGCACGTTGCAGATCGGATTGCAGGCGTGCGGCCTCCAACACCGGAGTGGTCTCCGGCAGGGTCACGATCAACACCTTGGTCTGTGCCGGATCCTGCAGCTGCATCATCGGAGTGGTGTACCCGATGCCTGAGCCACTCATCTGCCGGCTGACCTCCCGGTGGTAGGCGCCGGTCGCATCCAGCAACAGCAGGGTGTGCCCGGTCGGGGCCGTGTCCATCACCACGAACTTGTGGCCCGCCTCGCGAATGATGCGCGAAAACGCCTGGAACACCGCGATCTCCTCGGTGCAGGGCGAGCGCAGATCCTCCTCCAGCAGGGCGCGTCCCGCGGCGTCGAGTTTGTGCCCCTTGGTCTCGAGCACATGCCGCCGATAGCGTTCGGTCTCGAACTGTGGATCGATACGGCTGACCGTCAGTCCGTCGAGTTCCTCACTCAGCGTCTCCGAGAGGTGCGCGGCCGGATCGGAGGTGGTCAGATGCACCGGAAGCCCCCTCTCGGCCAGGGCCACCGCAATGGCGGCTGCCACCGTGGTCTTGCCGACACCGCCCTTGCCCATCAGAAGAACGAGGCCATGCTGATCCGTGGCAATCTCGTCCACGAGTTCCGACAAAGCGGGGGAATCCTCCGCTTGGGACGTTGCTGCATCGGCGTCGAAGTCGGGTGTATCTGCTGCCGCGCGGTCGTCTCCAAACAGCCGTTCAAGCGCCCCCAGGCCGACCAGATTGAACGCCTTCAGGGGCAGCTGATCGCGCGGCAGGTCCCGCAGGGATGCCGGGAGGTCGGCCAGCGCCTGTTCTTCACGCTCGTGTATCGCCGCGGCCAAGGGGTCGGAGGCCGCTTCTGCCGCCGGGAGCACGCCGTTGATCACCAGATGCTGGCGCTGCAGGCCAATCGCCGCCAGTTCGGCATGCGTGCGGGCGACCTCGCGCAAGCTCCCCTGCTGCGGGCGGGCGACGAGGACCAGTCGCGTACGCTCGGGATCCGCGAGCGCGGCCACTGCGGCCCCGTAGCGCTCACGTTGCTTGTCCAGGCCTGCAAGTGGCCCCAGGCAAGAGGCATCCCCTTTCCCGACCTCCAGGAAACCACTCCAGGCCCCTGGCAGCTGCAACAGGCGGATGGTGTGTCCGGTCGGTGCCGTGTCGAACACAATATGGTCGTAGCCGTCGAGCAGATCGAAATCGGTCAGCAGCGCCGTGAATTCGTCGAACGCCGCGATCTCCGTGGTGCAGGCGCCGGAGAGCTGTTCCTCAATACCCGCCACCACGGCGTCGGGCAACACCCCACGCACCGGACCCACGATACGATCACGGTAGCCCTGCGCCGCCGCCTGGGGGTCGATCTCCAACGCCGAGAGTCGGGGAACTGCGGCCACCGGCGTGACCGTGTTGCCGATCTCCATCCCGAACACCTGACCGACATTGGACGCAGGGTCGGTGCTCACCAGCAGAACGCGGCGCCCGGCTTCCGCCAGATGAATCGCGGTCGCGCAGGCGATGGAGGTTTTCCCCACCCCGCCCTTGCCGGTGAAGAATAGGAAGCGCGGTGGATCCTTCAGAAATTTCAGCTTTGGGGTACCCATGATCAGCCCTTCGCTCCGTCGCCACAACACGGTTCCGCCGCGGCGATACTGAACTCCCGGGCTGGTGGCGGAAGTCCCGCCCAGCGCGCGAGCTCAGCGCGGGTCGGATAGCGCCCGGTCAGCGTCAATTTCCCATCGACCAGGATCGCCGGCAGGGCCTCCTCGCCGGAGCGCTCGAGGATTCCGCGCACCAGGTCGTTCTCGGCGAACGCCATCGGCTGCTGGGCCAGGTTGACGCGCTCGATTCGCAGGCCGTTGCGTGCCGCCCAGTCCACATCGGCGGAAAAGGCAACCAGCTGCGGGTCCACGTCGACCCCGCAAACGCCGGTATTGCAGCACATGGACGGATCAAAGACCTGGATAGTAATCATTGCGAGACTCCATGGATTA
>SLNI01000166.1 GCA_007133115.1 Thioalkalivibrio sp.
CCACCGCAAGCGAGGAGAAGACCGCAAACAGGACGGCCGCAGCCACCGTGAAGAGCATCACGAAGATCAGATACGCGGCAAACGGTCGTTGGTCCGGGTGTCGAATACGTCTGACGATCGGTACGGCAAGGATGAACAGCGCAAGCCAGACCAATACGGCGAATAATGGAGTTCCAGTCTCCATGGGCATCTCCCGGTTGAGTCGAACAAGGCGCACAGGCGACCTGTGGGCCCTGTTTCCGGAGCTGCACTTTTCGTTCCATGGGCCCCATGAGTCAGCGACTCGAAAGGGTCGGTACCTTGATGCGTATCGCCAACCGGTGGCAACACCGGAGTTACGGAATGATTCGAAACCGAGTGACGATCACCCATGGATTCTGGTAATCACCCTAACATGCTGGCCATTCGATTCGAAAATCGCGCTTCTCGCAGCGACCCGCACGATCCTCTGCGCATCAAAACGCCCGTCGCGCCCGACGCCTGCATGAATGGTGTAGGGGGCCACCCGAACGCCGCTCATGACGGCCCCCACGCCGGCCTGCGCGTGCGGGCTTACGCCCCCTGCCACGAAGTAGTGCGACTGGACGGACACTCCGAGCTGGCCGGTCTCCAGGTCACACGCGAGAATGGACCCGGTGGCAACCGGCTGGGACTCGGGAGGCAACGATTGAGCCGTCCGCAGCGGGGGATCGGCTTTTTCCGACCGATCCTTCACGACGACTTCCAGGTCGCGCCAAGCTGTTCCAGCGCCGACTGCAGGGTCTTCACGATCTCCCGCTCGTCAGAGCCGTACGTGTCGGGGTCGATCGGATCGCCAATGATCACGTGCACCCTTCCACCGGGGCGTGGGAAACCCTGACCCGGCGCCATCACCTCCCGTGTCCCCTCGATCCACACGGGCACCACCGGCACGGGATGTGTCGCGAGGACGAGGCCGATGCCGGGCCGAAATCGCTGGAGTTTGCCGTTCGGAGAACGTTGACCCTCCGGAAACCAGATCAGGCTGTGTCCGCGTTCCACACAGGCCGCGGCCAGCGCAAGGCTCCTGCGCGGTGCGGAACCCGGATCGATGGGCAGGATGCGCGCGGTCCGGCTGAAAGCCCGGGTGATCCGGTTGGAGAACAGGTAGTCTTCCAGGCCGGCCCAGTACAGCGACTCGAGATCCTGCCTGCTGAAGGCGTGCAACAACGCCAGCGGGTCCACGAAACTCAGGTGGCGTGGGGTCACTAGAAAGGGGCCGCTGTCTGGCAGACTGCCCCGCACCTCGACACGCATCAGCAGACGCGCAAGCAGCCGCGCGGGGCCCAACAGAAAGCGGCCGACGGTACGGCGAGTCGGTCCGGGGCGCTCCAGGGATCGCTTCTGGTCGTCATCGAGGAGCAATTCAGGATCCCCGAGCTGCTTCTTGAGATCGCCCCTCCCCTCCCCGGCCTCGGAGGCCCCGGCCGCCTCCTGCAGGAGATCCCGTACCGTTTCGACGCGCTCGATCGCCGAGTCATCGAGGTCGATCCCGGCACGGTCCTGCAATGCGAGGGTCAGGTCCACCCAGCTGAGTGAATCGATGCCCAGCTCCTCGGCCAAACTGGAGTCCGGAGTCAACCGGAGATCGTGAAAGCGCTCGGCGAGATAGGTCCACGTGCGCTCCGCACCAGGGTCCGAGAGCAGCTGCTGATCCTCGGGGGCCATCGACTCCGGGGAAACCGGCTCCGGCCGCGCCTCGGAAACGCTGTCTTCCTGGCCGAGTTCGTCGAACAGCTCGTCGAGCTTGTGCCGGCGCAACTTGCCCAGGCGCGTGCGCGGCAATGGGTCCATCGCAATGCGCAGCACGCCCGGCCGATGATGGCTCGGCAGTTCCTTTGCGGCGTTTTTCACGGCAGCCTTGACGCGTTTTTCGAGGTCCGCACCGGTCACCTCGCGCAACAGACCGGACTCCGGTACCACAACCGCCGCGAGGCGGTCCTCGTGGGCAAGGACGCCACACTCCCGTACCTCGCTGACGGCCCCCAGGGCATCCTCCACACGCTCGGGATCGACGTTCTCGCCGCCGGAAAGCACGATCATCGCGGACTCGCGTCCATGGAGATGCAGATATCCGTGCTCGTCAAACTGCCCCGTGTCCCCGGTATGGAACCAGCCGTCCGTGCCGAGGACGTCTTCCGTCTTGTCCGGAAGATTGAGGTAGCCCGCGAACACGTTCGGACCCCGGGCCATCACCTCGCCGCGCCCGTCACCGGAACTGGAGTCGTCGATCGCGAGTTCGACTCCAGGCAGGGCAAGGCCAGCGGTCTCGAGCTTCAAGCGATCAGGCGGGTTGTAAGTGAGAATCGGAGCCGTCTCGCTGAGGCCGTAGCCTGTGGCCACTTCCCAGCCCAGTGCCTGCAGGTTGCGTCCGAGGTCCGCATCGAGCGCGGCGCCACCGGCGACCACCAGGCGCAGGCGGGGGGCCAGGCGCTGGTGCACGCCCTTGAACAGCTTCCGGCCCAGGCGCAGGCCAAGCCGTCGCCGGGCGAATTTCGACACCCCCAGTGTCTGGTGAAACAATAGCGCCGCGATGCGGCCGCGCGACGAGACCCGATCCTCCAGAGCGCTCCACACGGCTTCGTAAAGCCGTGGAACTCCCAGCATTACCGTTGCTTCGCCCTCGCGCAGCGCGCGCACGATCTGCGGACCCACCAGGGAAAAAGGCACGATGATCGGCGCCCCGAGTGTCAGGGGGATCAGGATGCCGACCGTGAACGGATAGACGTGGTGAAAAGGCAGCGGGACGAGAACCCGGTCCTGGTTATCCGCGAGTTCCTGCGCACACAACGCCTCCACGTTGCTGCTCAGGTTCCGGTGCGTTAGCGGCACGCCCTTTGGCGGTCCCGTGGTGCCGGAGGTGTAGAAGATGGCCGCGACATCATCGTGTTTCGCGACCGCCGATGCCGGCTCCTGCTCGAGAAGACCCTCCCACGCCTGTGAGGCATCCGGCTCGGCATCGAAGAGGTAGATGCGCACTTCCCCAAGGCTTTCCGGAAGTCGTTTTTCGAGCTTCGAGGTCGTGAAGAGGAATCGTGGCCTGGAATCGGAGAGCGCGTGTTCCAGATCGTCGCCCGGCATCTGCGTGTCCAGGGGCACCACGGCCCCCCCTGCGTTCATCACGCCCAGTGCGGAGGCTACCCAGTCAGCGCTGTTGGGGGCGAGGATCAGAACTCGGTCCCCGCGTTCAAGGCCGGCCGCCTGAAGGCCAGCCGCCAGGCGCGCCGCCCGTTCAAGGAGATCGGCACGCGTAGTGGTATCGAAACGGTTGCGGCTCATCGCAACAAGGGCTGCCTGATCCTCCGGCACCGAGCCGGAACAAAGCAGTTCCTCGATGGTTTGAGCGCTCATCCTGAATCCTCCAAACCTCCCCGGATGGGGGTCAGGCGCGCGTCATCCACGACCAGTCGAGTCTCTCCGGGTGCTTGATGAAGTCATCACTTTCTTCGACCACCGACCTCAGGAAGGAACGCCGCAGCGTGAACCGGGTTTCGGGATCGTGCACCCCTTCCTGCACCGAGCCGAACTCGCCATCGACGAACCGCGTCGTATACCGTCCGAGGGGCTTGTCCGCGTCATCGACGAGTTCGAGGGTAATGACCCGGTTCGGCGTCGCTTTCACCACCAGAGACTCCACCAGGCTGACCACGGGATTGGCATTGGGCGTCGCGATGGCCGTGTTGCAGACATTGAAATACCACTTCACAAGATCGAGATCGCTCAGTTCATCGGTCATGGTCCGCTCCTGATTATTGTCGCGCGTGGCAACGTGCGGGAGTCGTTCCTGCTCGCCGGCTCTGCTGCAGATGGCCTGGATACCGCGCGAATCGGCCGCCGGCTCGTCCGTGCCGCTATTTCCAACCCGCCGGCACGAGGCTTATTCTGGTTCGGGTTGGCCAAGCCGGCGGGCAGGCCAGAGGGCCGGGCTGCCACCACGTTGCAACCATGAGCATGCCCGGAAGCCGCAGCCGACCGCAAGGACCGGTCCGGCCAGCAGAAAACCCGAAATGAAGACCATTTTGGCCACCGGCTCTTCAGGCAGCTCTACCTTCAGAGCCCGGCACAGGGTCGACACCGCGCGGGAGTGTGAAATCTGCGTATGAACAGCATCGAGCTGACACCGGAAATACTGATCGTATTCGGCCTGCTGGGGCTGACCGTCGCGCTGTTCGTGACCGAGATCGTCCGCGTCGACATCGGGGCCCTCCTGATCCTGTTCCTGATCGGCCTGGTCG
>SLNI01000226.1 GCA_007133115.1 Thioalkalivibrio sp.
CAATCACGCCAACCTGTTGATCGTGGCGGGTAACCGGGACGATATCCGCAGCATGGACAAGGGCTCGCGGGAGGTGCTGACGGATCTTCTGCTCCGCATTGACCGGCACGACCTCTACGGCAGCGTGGCGTACCCCAAGCATCACCAGAGCGACGATGTGCCCGATCTGTATCGCCTGGTGGCTTCCAGCCGCGGGGTATTCGTGAATCCCGCCCTTACGGAGCCGTTCGGATTGACCCTGATCGAGGCGGCGGCCAGTGGCGCGCCGATCGTCGCCACCAACGACGGGGGTCCGCAGGAGATCGTGTCACGCTGCAACAACGGGCTGCTGGTGGATCCCCTGGATTCCGGGGAGATCGCGACGGCGATCCGAAACGTGCTCCAGGATCGCAGGCAGTGGCGACGGTATGCCGAGCAGGGTCTGAAGGGCGTTCGGGAACACTATTCCTGGGACGGCCACGCAGGCCGGTACGTGCGTATGGTCAAGGACCTCGGCCGTGAGGTGCGACGCAACCGCCGCGAGCAGCGCTCGGTTTCCGGTCGCCTCGCCGAAGCCCATCGTGCCGTGATCACCGACATCGACAACACCCTGCTTGGCGATGCCGCGGGCTTGAAGGTATTCCTCGCATGGTTGAAACGCCACCGTGGTGAGATCGCGTTCGGCATCGCCACCGGACGTCGCCTGGATTCGGCCCAGACGGTGTTGGCACGCAACGGCGTCCCGGCGCCCGATGTCTGGGTGACCTCGGTCGGTACCGAGATCCACTATGGCGCGGATGCGACGCCGGATAGGGGTTGGGAGACCCACATCAACCATCGCTGGGAGTCGAAACGTCTGCGCGAACTCCTGCTGGAGCAGCCGGGTCTCGAACTGCAGCCGGAAATCGACCAGCGCCGGCACAAGGTGAGTTTTTTCGTCGACCCTGCGGAGTTCGACGGGGTGTCGGCCATTCAGCAGTTGCTGCACCAGGCGGATCTGCATGCGCGCGTCGTCTACTCCAATGAACGTTTCCTGGACCTGTTGCCCGAGCGGGCTTCCAAGGGTCACGCGGTGCGGTACCTGGCCGATAAATGGGGCATTCCGCTGGAGCAGCTGCTGGTCGCCGGGGATTCGGGGAATGACGAGGATCTGCTGCGCGGCCGCATGCTCGGTGTGGTCGTGGGCAACCATCAGCCGGAACTCGAGAAGCTGCGCGGTTTCGAGCGCATCTATTTTGCCGAGGCGGCCCATGCCCGGGGCATCGTTGAGGCCGTCGAGTACTTCGACCTTCTGAACCGCTGCGACGTCCCGCCAGCCCCGAATTCAGCGGCGTAGCGAAAACGGCGCGGGTGCGGTTCGAATTCGCGGCTTTCGGGGTATGCTGAGGTCAGGGGGCGACGGGTACGGCGGCATTCGCGTCGCCCCAGGGTCGGCTTGAAGCCGGGATCAGCTGAGAGGTGGCAGTCGATGGCGAACGGGATCGTTAAGGCCTCGGTGGCTTTGGGGTTTCTGTGCGCGATGCCAGTGGCGCTGGCCGAGATCTATCGTTGGGTGGACGATCGGGGCGTGACCCATTTTTCGACCACGCCGCCGCCCGAGACCAGCCAATGGGAACGGCAGGTTTACGACCGCCAGGGACGGATGCAGGAGACGGTCGACGCTCCACCGACCGAAGGCGAACGGGAGCAAGCGCGCGAGGCCCATCAAGAGGAGCGGCTCGAGGCAGAACAGCGGGCGATGGAACAGCAGCGGCAGCGCGCGAAGGCGGCCGCGTTGCAGGCGCGCATGCGTCAATTGGATCTGGCGTACGGCGGTCCTGACGATATCCTGGAGCAGCGGGATCGAAGGTTGAATCAGATCTCCGCCGCCCTGGAGATGAGCGAGGGATTCGTCACGACCCTGGAGGGAGAACGCGATCGGATCGCCTCGCAGATGAAACATCACACAGGGAACGACGCGACGCTGGAGCGGTACCGTGCGGAGCTGGCCGACCTCGAACGGCGGCTGGAACGTGAACGGGCGCACCAGGAACGGCAGCGCGCGATGATGGCCGAGATCGAGGCCAATGCGGCCCGGGATCTCGCCGATTACGAACGCCTGGTGTTGCCCCTGCGCACGGGCCCGTAGTGGGCCATGCGTCTTGACGTGAAAAACCAGCCACGGAAGAACACGGAAATACACGGACAAGGGCCTAACTTTTCAGTTTTTCCGTGCTCTTCCGTGGCTCATCATTTCATCGCCAGGGGTGGCGCAGTGCCATGACCGTTAGCGCGTGATCAGCGTGCCGACGCCCTCGTTCGTGAGCAATTCCAGGAGTACCGCGTGTTCCACGCGCCCGTCGACGATGTGGGTCGCGCTCACGCCGCTGCGCACCGCGTCGAGGGCGCAATGAATTTTGGGGATCATGCCCCCGTGGATGACGCCGGTGCGAATCAACTCGTCCACTTCGGCGGCCGTGAGGCGGGTGATCAACTGGCCCTCGGCGTTCAACACGCCGGGCGTATTGGTGAGCAGGAACAGCTTCTCGGCATCCAGGACCACGGCCAGTTTCTCGGCCGCCGTATCCGCGTTGATGTTGTAGGCATTGCCTTCCTGGTCGAAGCCGATCGGCGCAATCACGGGAATGAAGGAGCTGTGATCGAGATTGTGGACGATCGCCGGATCCACACTTTCCACCTCGCCGACGAGCCCCAGATCGACCTCGGTACGCCCCTGGGGACCATTGATCTCGCGCAGGGGACGGGCCCGGATCATCTGCCCGTCCTTGCCGGTCAGACCGACCGCCTTGCCGCCGTAGCGGTTGATCAGGGCGACGATCTCCTGGTTCACCAGTCCGCCGAGCACCATCTGCACCACGTCCATGGTTTCGCGATCGGTCACGCGCAGTCCGTGCACGAACTCCGACACCTTGCCCAGGCGTTTCAGCAGGGCCCCGATCTGCGGCCCTCCGCCGTGCACCACGACCGGGTTCACGCCGATCTGCTTGAGCAGCACCACGTCGCGCGCGAAGCCGGCCTTCAGGTGCTCTTCGGTCATCGCGTTGCCGCCGTACTTGATCACGATGGTCTTGCCGGTGAAGCGCTGGATGTAGGGCAGCGCCTCGATCAGTACATGGGCGACGGAATGTGCGGCGGTCTTGTCCATCGGGCGCTCGGCAACGTTGAGAGAGTGCGATCTTAACCCCAGGCGGGGATTCAGTGGCGGCCGGAAGATCCGAAACCACCACTGCCGCGATGGCTTTCGGCGAAGTCATCGACGATCTGAAAGCGGGGTTGCAGTACCGGGACGATCACCAATTGCGCGATGCGTTCCCCGACGGCGATGCGAAAAGGCTCTCTGCCCCGGTTCCAGCAGGAGACCATCAACGGACCCTGATAGTCGGAGTCGATCAGTCCGACCAGGTTGCCCAGAACGATTCCGTGTTTATGCCCGAGACCGGAGCGCGGGAGGATCATCGCGGCATACCCGGGATCTTCGATGTGGATGGCGATGCCGGTTGGAATCAGCAGCGTGGCGTCCGGAGCCAGCTCGTGATCCGCTTCGAGCATGGCGCGGAGATCGACGCCGGCAGAACCATGGGTTGCCGGTTCGGGCAGGGGAAAGTCGCGGCCGACACGCGGGTCCAGGATTTTCAGCGCTATCTCGGGTCTGGGCGTGCTCAAGGTCCGGTCTCCATGGGTTCTGAAGCGCGCGTTTCTTCGATTCGCTCCGCAATCAGCGCGAGCAGCGCGCGGGCGAGCAAAGCCTTCGGTTGCTCGGGGAACAGGCGCTCGCCACCGGGCCATAGAACGGTCAGGGCATTGTCCTCCGTGCCGAACGCCCGGCCTCCGGAGACGTCGTTCGCCGCGATCATGTCCAGGTTCTTGCGCTGCATTTTCTCCAATGCGTGGGCGCGCAGGTTCTCCGTCTCCGCCGCGAAGCCGACCACGAAAGGACGCGGCTCAAATGCCGCCACCTGTGCCAGGATGTCCGGATTGCGCACGAGTTCCAGCGTCACCGCGTCGGCGGTCTTCTTGAGCTTCTGTACGGCGGTGGTGCGCGGACGATAATCGGCTACGGCGGCGGCGGCGATGAACAGGTCCGTTCCCGGGATCTCCCGCAATACGGCCTGCGCCATTTCGGCCGCGGTCTCGACGGCGATAGTCCGGATCCCGGAAGGTGCGGGGAGGGTCATCGGTCCGTGGACCAGGCAGACTTCGGCCCCGGCTTCGCGCGCCGCCTCGGCCAACGCCACGCCCATGCGCCCGGA
>SLNI01000245.1 GCA_007133115.1 Thioalkalivibrio sp.
GTGGGCCATGCGGAAAGTTCGGTATCAGATCGCTGCGCCAGAAGCGCCGGCGCTGCGTTGGGCAAGTTTGAAATAGGGTGGCTATTCCGGCCCTTGCCCACCTTGCTCCGGCACTTCTGGCTGTGCTCCGTAGTCACCGAACTTTCCGCATGGCCCACTAGGGCAGGGTAAAGGCCTCTCGCTTCGGCCTGCCCCGGGCCTGCCGACGGTTCAGAACGTGGAGAGGCCGCTGGCTTCCATGAAACGGTAGCGCCAGTAACGCAGGCCCGAGTGATCGGCGAACGCGGAATAGGGAAGACTGTGTATCCGGTCCGGCTCGTTCTGCCACCGCGTGTCGAAGAACGCGGCGGCATCCGCGATCACGGGTGCTTCGATGTCCGCACGAACCTGCACGTTGGTTTCCAGGTTCAGGTTGTCGAGGTTACGGCGGGTAAAATTGGCAGATCCCGCGAGGAGTGTGCCGTTTGCCTCGTGGTCCAGGTGCAGTAGCATCTTTCCGTGACATTGCTCGCCGGCCGTGTTGCACCAGCGCACCTGTACGCCGGCCTGCTGGAGTTCCATGGCCACCTGCCGGTTGGGGATGCCGTTCTTTTCCCGGCCGAAGGCATCCCGGTTGGGATCGAGCAGCACGCGGACTTCGACCCCGCGCTGGTGTGCCCCGATGAGTGCACGAAGCACCGCCCGGTGCGCAAGATAGAACATCAACAGGTCCACGCGCTCTCCGTGCTGGGCACGGTCGATCATTTCGAGGGCGGCGTCGCGGATGCGCGCCTCGGTCAGGATGCGCAGTTCGACCCGTTCATCGCCTTTGGGGATCGTGGATGCGCGATCGGGAATCGGGATCTCGGTACCGTTCGAGAACGCCACGACCGCCTGTTCGGTATGCAACAGATCCAGCGCAGCGGGTCCGCGGAAGCGAATGGCCACGTTGTGGTGCCGACTGCTGGCGTCGTGTGGGTTCCCCGAAGTCACCAGCCCCGTCCAGCCGTTCGGCCCGTCGGTGACCAGTGTCTTGCGATGGTTGGCCTTGAAATTGAGGAGCGTGAGGTAGGTGCGCAGGCTGACAGGGGATTCTCCGACCGGGTTGGGCAACCAGCCCCCGGCCGCCCCATTTTCGAACCACTGGCAGCAGAGCCTCCAGACCGCCGACCAGGCTGGGTTCGAATCCCGAAGCGCGTTCAGGTTCGTTTCAACCACTTCGACCCCGGCCGCGCGGAGCCGATCGAAAAGGGGCTGGTCCACGCCCCCGTAAAGGGTATTGAAGGGGTCTGTGATCAGGAACGCATCGAGGCCCGGCTGTTGTGCCCGACGCTCGACCAGACCTTGCACCATCTCGCCCGCAAGGGGCCTGTGCCCATCGGCGCTTTCGCCCGCGAATTCATTGATCAGAAAGAAATCCGCGACGATCAGGTTCTGCGCTTCGCCAATCATCTCGAGAGCCGCTTCGAAGATCGCCGTTTCGTGGTGTTGCCGGCCGCTCGCGTCCAGCCACGAACTGTCTGCGAGAAATTCGACGTCCGTGGCCGGGTGGTACGGCGACGACCAATGGAGGCCCTGGGGCAGCGGCTTGACGCTGTGATGAATGGCAACGGACAGATACGTCCCGAGCAGGACGAGCGCCACCAGCCAGAGGGCTCGTTTGCGCCTTCTCTTTGGGGCCGGGTTGGTGTTTGTCCGGATCGCGGCCGGTGGGGTGGTCATCGAAAGAGAGTCCTTTCAATTGAAAAGCAATGGCATATGCGATAATGCGCACAAACGGGATGAGTTAGGGAATGCGCTTCAAACCGGTTTTCCGCCAACGGGCGGTGCGCACCGACGATTCGGCCCATCATATATTCGTTTTCAATGAATGGAATCGAAGCCCGTCCCGCCGGGATCGTTCTGTGCTGTAACGGTCAAGCATGGGAACGCTGCCTGGTGGCCCGCGCTGACGGTGGTATCCTTGAAGTCCGTTCGCCGTGCTGTGTGGTCGGGGGCTGAAACGCCTGAGGTACCCGTAACCCGTCACTGCACGCATCGCTGCGTCTTATCGGCGAAAGGTGCGGTGACGGATGGATGAGGTCGCGAGCTACTGCGGCCGGATGCGGGCGGAGGTTGCAAGCGGTTGCCCGTCGCCGTGTACGGAATTTCCGTTCCCGAGGCCGGAGCAGGCATCAAGGCATGTTGAAAACCCATTGGAACGACGACGGAAGGGCCGTGCGCGAAGCAGGCTCGCCGCCTCGCGGTGTGCCCGTCGCAACCTATTCGATCGTCGCACGTGACCCGCAGACCGGACAGCTGGGGGTGGCCGTGCAATCTCACTATTTCTCGGTCGGCAGTGTAAGCCCCCATGCAGAGGCCGGTGTGGGGGCCGTAACCGTCCAGTCGTTCGCCAAACCCAGCCACGGGACGGAAGGTCTTCGCCTGCTTCGCGAGGGCGCCACGGCGCAGGAAGTGCTGGCGAAGCTGCGGGAGAGGGATGATCATGCGGAATACCGTCAATCGGCAATGGTCGATGCCTCCGGCCAGGTCGCCGTCTATACCGGTGAACGCTGTATCCCGGAGGCGGGACATCACGCGGGAGATGGGTATGCCTGCCTCGGTAACATGCTGCTCAAGCCCGATGTCTGGGACGGGATGGGTGCCGCGTTCCTGGCCGCGGAAGGGGAGCTCGTGGACCGGTTGGTCGTATCTCTGGAAGCCGCTCGGTCGGCCGGCGGCGACCTGCGCGGGCGGCGGTCTGCCGCGGTCATCGTCGTCAACGCCGAGCCTTCCGGGGATCCGGCCGTGGACCTGCCCTTCAATCTGCGGGTGGAGGACCACGATCAGCCGCTGCATGAATTGAAGCGTCTGATTACCCTGAAAAAGGCCTTTCATCACAACAGCCGGGGCGATCATTGTCTTCGCAAGGGTGATGTAGACGCGGCGTTGCGGGAGTTCTCCATGGCGGTTTCCATGGCTCCGTCCCAGGAGGAACTGGTCTTCTGGCAGGCCTTGGCGATGGCGGTGGCCGGCTTTCACAAGGAGGCGGAACCGCTGTTCCGGGAATTGTTCGATGCCTCCCGGAACTGGCGAGTGTTGGCCGAGCGCATCGCCCGATCGCGCTACCTGCCTGAGGAATCGAATGCGCTCGAAAGAATTCTTGAATCCGGGCGTTGACCCGGCGATGGCGGAAGGGGGGCTGTCTCGGGCGGCACGGAGATGCCTCCCTGGAGACCGGCCATGGGGCGGATTCAGGCCTGCCCGCCGGCCGCAGTGAGCCACCAGGTCAAAAACCCGACGCCCACGACCAAAGCCGTGACGCCGACGACGCGGCTCCCGACCACAAACCCACCGATGCCCGAGGCGGCTGCGAGCAGGTAAATGCCGGCAGGCCCCTCGTGCCGCCCAACAGACCGATCAGCGCGAACGTACGGATCCCCCCCGCGACGCGCGTACCCTCGGGCTGTTCCCGACGCTTCCAGCCACGCTCGAGGCCGACCAGCGGGCCGAGTGCAAGCGCAATCCCAAGGCCGAGAGCTTGTTCGACCACGACGTCGATCCTGTTTTCTCCTTTTCGGCGTCCTCCCACGTACCGCAGCCGATCCGCAACCTCCAGGCACGGCCTTTCAAGCCGGTCGGGCCATTCGCCGATCGAGGGGGTCTTCCGCTCTAAATCGTTCGGGGCGAACTGCTGGGTAGGTAATTCGACCTAGGTAGTTGCCTCCCTTACTTCGGGGGATCACTGGCTCTATTCTTTTGAGCCCGAGAGTCGCAATTGCGACGGCGACTTCGCATCGCTCCGGGTATCAGAAGACCAAGGATACGGAGGAGGAACCGCCATGGACTATGATGACGAATGCGTTTGGTTGCGGCTGAGTGTGCTTCTGGATCCCGGGGACGGACCGATGATCGAGGTGCAGACCCGCAAGTTGTGCCGCATGGGCATCTTCCTGGAATACAGCGGCCCGATTGCGTTCGAGTCGGTGAACATCATCTTTCCCGAACCCTATTTTCGCGACGGAAGACGCCGTCTGCCTGGCGTGGTGACGAGCCGCTGCTCGGACGGGGTTTGGATTCGGTTCCGGCACGAATTGCGTTCGGCGACCGAAATGCTGATGCGTCAAGGTCCGCCGCTAGGCGCGCACTCGCATCAGCAACCTTCTCTCAACCCTGCTCACTACCTGTAACCGCAACGCTGCGGTGACAAGCCTCCAGGATCGTCCACTACCTCGACCCCCGTCGAGACGCCTCGAGGCTCACTGGGA
>SLNI01000196.1 GCA_007133115.1 Thioalkalivibrio sp.
AACGAATCCCAGTCCCTGATCAACTGGGGTCTCCGGTTCTTCGAATCGCGCATGCTGTTCGACGGGGGGTCGGTGCTCAGCGAACCCCGCGTGTACAAGGGTTCCAGCACCACGGTCCGGGCGGGCGTCCTGGAACCTCTCTGGGTGGTGTTTCCTCAGGGGCAGGGGGATCGACTTCAGGCCAGCATGGAGGTCGCGGCACCCCATATGGCGCCGATCCAGACCGGTGACGTGCTCGGCGAGATCCTGGTTACCCTGGGCGGTGAAACCCTCGCCCGGCAGCCTCTGGTGGCGCTGGATACGGTGGACTCGGGCGGGATCTTCCGCTGGGTCTGGGACAGCGCGGCGTTGGCCATACGTTCGGCCTGGCCGTTCTGATCGCACAGGAAACGTATCCGTGACGGTTTTTCTGAACGGCAGATATCTGCCCCTTGAACAGGCCAAGGTGTCTCCGCTGGATCGCGGGTTCGTGTTCGGGGATGGTATCTACGAAGTGATACCCAGTTACCAAGGCGTCCTGTTTCTGCTGGACGCGCACCTCGAACGGCTGCGCCGATCCCTCTCCGAGATCCGCCTTCCGGACCCGATGGGGGAGTCTGGCTGGCGTGGGATGCTGGAACATTTGCTCGAGCTCAATCCCGGGGGCGATCGCGGGATCTACCTGCAGATCACACGCGGTGTCGCGCCGCGCGATCACGCGTTTCCGGCCGCGACCGAGGCGACCGTTTTCGCGATGGTGACCCCGATCAAGCCGCAGCGTCCGGAAACCACGGCGCAGGGTGTCGGTGCGATCCTGCTCCCGGACGAGCGCTGGGGGCGTTGCGACATCAAGGCCATCACCCTGCTCGCCAATGTCCTGGCGCGGCAGACGGCGGTCGAACAGGGGGCAATCGAAGCGATTCTGCTGCGGGACGGCCGGTTGACCGAGGGTGCGGCCAGCAACGTCTTCGTCGTGCATGGGGACGTGGTCCGGACCCCGCCACTCGACCGCGGCATTCTTCCGGGAATCACGCGGCGCTTCGTGCTGGACCTCCTCGAGGGGCATTCGCGTCCGGTGTT
The DNA here is from genome assembly GCA_007133115.1 of Thioalkalivibrio sp. Lineage (GTDB taxonomy): Bacteria > Pseudomonadota > Gammaproteobacteria > Ectothiorhodospirales > Ectothiorhodospiraceae > Thioalkalivibrio. The sequence goes on from SLNI01000196.1 coordinate 1,060, forward strand.
CGAGGAGGCGATTCTCGAGTCCGATCTGCGCACGGCCGACGAAATCTGGCTGACCAGTTCCACGAAGGAAATTCTGGCGGTGACGCGACTGGACGGGCAGCCCGTGGGTGTGGGCCGCCCTGGTCCGGTCTGGCGCGAAACCCTGGATGGGTACCAGCGTGCAAAAAACGATGCGCTGGGCGCCCGGGTGTCGGAGAACGGGTATGGCTGACGATCCGGATACGCTGCTGAAGTTTCCCTGCCGCTTCCCGATCAAGGTCATGGGCGAAGCTCACCCCGAATTGCTGGAGGCCGTGCAGGCCAGCATCGCGCGGCACGTGGCCGATCCCGATGCGGTCACGGTAACGCAACGCGCATCGCGTGCCGGTAACTACGTGGGGGTCACCATCACCCTGACCGCGGTCAGCCAGGAACAGCTGGATGCGCTGTATCGGGACCTCGGGCAGTGCTCCCGGGTCCGCATGGTCCTCTAGCCCGGAATCCCCGTATGGCCGAGGAATCCCTGCAGCTGTACCGCCTGGGGCTGCAGCCTTACGTTCCGGTGTGGCACGCGATGCGGGTGCAGTTGATGGAGCGCGGCCCGGAAACGCCGGATGCGTTCTGGCGGGTCGAGCATCCGCCCGTGCTGACCCTGGGCCGCAATGCCAGGAACGAACACCTCCTTGCACCCGGTGCGCTACCGGTGGTGCGCGTGGACCGCGGGGGGCAGGTCACATTCCACGGTCCGGGGCAGGCGATCGTCTACCTGCTGCTGGAACTTCGAAGGTATCGTCTGGGCGTGCGCGGGTTGGTGGAGCTGCTGCAGGATGCCGTGATCGCAACCCTCCAGGACTTCGGGATTCGGGCGTCCGCACGCGCGGACGCGCCGGGCGTGTACGTTCGGGGTGCCAAGATCGCCGCGCTGGGGTTGCGCGTTCGCAATGGTTGCAGCATGCACGGCCTGGCGCTCAACGTGAATCCCCGGCTGAGCGAGTTCGGTCGCATCCATCCCTGCGGGTACCCGGGGCTGGCGACGACGTCGATGCGTGCGCTTGGCGCCCGTGCGGCGCCCGCCACCGCTGCCGATCGACTAGAAGCGCATCTGGCGGATCGTCTCGAGCGCGCAAGGGATTTCCAGGAAATGCTTCCTGAGGAACTGGTCCGCGCGCTGGCCGTCGGAACCGCCGGACGCAGCCGATGAAAACCCCCTCCCCCGCTTGCGGGGGAGGGCTGGGGAGGGGGCGCAGCGTCGGCCCGACTAACCGTTATTGCCCTGCGCCACCTCCGACGGTGTAGCGGCGAGCCACGGAAAACACGGAAGAACACGGACATCAGGGGAAAACGAAGGGATTCAGCCTCTTTTTCGTGTGTTTCCGTGTTTTCCGTGGCTGGTCTTTCAAATCAACCGGCGACGATGTCCCGGGCCTGCAGGTCCGCATGGTAGGAGGAGCGTACCATCGGACCACTGGCGACCTGGCGAAAACCCATCTCGCGGGCGCGGTCCGCCAGTTCGTCGAACTCCCGCGGGTCGAGATAGCGATCGACCGGAAGATGGTGGCGGCTCGGTTGCAGATATTGGCCGAGAGTCAGCATTTCGCAGCCGTGAGCGCGCAGATCCTGGAGCACCTCCAGCAATTCTTCCCGCGTTTCCCCGATGCCGAGCATCAGTCCCGACTTGGTGGGTACTCCCGGGTGGCGTTCGGCGAACGTCGCCAGCAGCTTCAGTGAGAAATGGTAATCGGCGCCGGGACGGGCCTTGCGATACAGCCGCGGCACCGTCTCCAGATTATGGTTGAATACGTCGGGAGGCACTTCGCGCAGGATGTCCAGGGCCACGTCCATGCGTCCTCGAAAATCCGGAACCAGAACCTCGATGCGCGTATCGGGATTCGCCTCCCGAACCGCACGGATGCACGCCGTGAAATGGCCGGCGCCGCCGTCACGCAGGTCATCGCGGTCCACGGAGGTGATGACCACGTAACGCAATTCAAGCGAGCGGATCGTCTCCGCCAGGTGCCTGGGTTCCTCGGGATCCAGCGGATTCGGGCGGCCGTGGGCGACATCGCAGAACGGGCAGCGCCGGGTACAGATGTCCCCCATGATCATGAAGGTTGCGGTTCCGTGCGCGAAACACTCGCCCAGGTTTGGGCAGCTCGCCTCTTCACATACGGTGTGCAGGCGCTGTTCCCGCAGGATGCGCTTGATCCGTTGAACCCCCGGATGCGCCTGGCTCTGGGCTCGGATCCAGCGCGGCTTGCGCATCGGCTGCTCCGTGGGCGTGATTTTCACCGGGATGCGCGCGACCTTGTCGGCGGCCCGAAGTTTTTCGCCCTGCTGCGGTCGTTTTCGGCTTTCCATGGATTGCGTCATCTTTGCTGGGGCGCCGGAAGCGCTGATTGGCATCGGTCGGTCACTATGCCATTGGGGAAATCGTGACGCACGCGGACCCGTTTTTCCGTGTTCATTTGCGCAGACGGAACTGGATGGCGCCGTCGGACCCGGTCAGACCCCGGGCGCGCAGCCACTGCGCGGCGTCGTCGCTGTCGTCGTTCAGCCAGGCTGCGGTCGAACCCAACCGGAAGCTGTAGCCCCAGGCATCCATGTCGGTGCAGAGCGCCTGCCGGCCGACCTTCGGCAGGTGATCGGAGAGCAGGATCTGCAGCAGGCACACGGCCGCCTCTTCAGGATCATCGCCCCCGGCATCGGTATGGACCCCCACACGCCGGACCGCGTCCATGCAGATCAGGTGACAGGCCTCGTGCAGTGCGGAATGGACCGGGGTGTCCGGCCGTACGTGCAGCGTGAGCCCGACGATGCCGGCTTCCGGTTCGCCCCAGTAGCTGCCCGGAAGTGCCGAGCCTGGGGGGTGGGTCACCAGACGAATGCCGTAGCGCCCGAGTACTCGCGCGAGATCGGGAACCTGGATGGCGTCGCAGCAGTGCATGGTTGGGTCGAATGGGACCAGTATCGGCCGGCCGGTCCGGATGCCTCCGGGTCAGGACTGTGCGTGTTCCTCGGGGGTCATCGCGCGGATGGTCAGTGCATGCACCGCGCCACTGGCGATTTCTTCCCGTACGGTCTTGTACACCGTCTGGTGTTTCTTCACCGCGTTCATGCCCGCGAAAATGGGGCTGACGACCAGGGCCTCGAACTTGCCCTCG
>SLNI01000218.1 GCA_007133115.1 Thioalkalivibrio sp.
GGATTCCATCGCCGGGCCCCGGGTGTCGGGATAACGCATGCCCCGCAGATGCCGCACGCCCGCCGCATCGGCCACGGCCAGTGCCGCCAGATTGTCGTCCACCAGCAGCGTGCGTGCGGGTTCGTAACGCTCCACGTTCTGCAGCCGGTCCCAGAAACAGTCTTCCTCCTTTGCACATTTCAGGGTGTGCGCCGAAACCACCTGGTGCAGGTGATCCCCCAACCCCGTGCGCGCGTGCTTGAAGGCGAACACCTCGGGATGGGCATTGGTCACCAGCACCAGTCGCTTTCCCTGCCGCCGCAGGGTATCGAGCACATCCAGCGCATGGGGCTGAAAGGCGATATGCATCTCGAGGCGTTGCTTCAGCGCGAGGAGATCGAGACCGGTGAAGCGGGTCCAGTAATCCAGACAGTACCACTGCAACTGGCCTCGAATGCGGTCCATCTCAGCGAACAGCCGTTGCCGGGCGAGATCCGGCTCGTGCGCGTGCAGGGAGACGTACTCGCTGGGAATCAGTTCCCGCCAGAAGCGGTTATCAAAATGCAGGTCGAGCAGCGTGCCGTCCATGTCAAACAGCACGGTGTCGATTTCGCTCCAGGGCATCGGCCGAGCCGGGTTCGATTCCGGGGGAGTCTTTGACGCTTGCGCGGTGTCCATGGCCTTATAGTGGAAGCTAACCTGGAGGCTGTCATTATGCCCAACTGCCCGCAGGCCCTTGGGGTCCGCGTCATGGTACTGGTTTCGGGACTTCTGTTCGCGCTGAGCGCCACCGCCGAAATCGATCCGCTGGACGACGACAGTCTCTGGGATCCACCGCAGTCCGAGCTCAATCGCGGGGAACTGCAGTTTTTGGAAACGGCGCCCGCCGCGCCGGTTCACCACCACCAGAACGAGATCACGGTGGGCGCGAGTAGCCTCGTGGATGGCTGGGTCGCGCTACGGCAGTGCCACCGCGACATCGACCGTGTGGGACGGGCCCAGATCCTGTACAACAGTGCCAATACCGAGGCTCTGGAGATCGAGTCGCACAGCAACATCGAGGACGCCTGGGTCGAGGGGGCCAGCGTGCAGTTGCGGCGCATATCGACCGATGCCGAACTCTGCGTGCGGGCCCGTGCACGCATGCTGCAGGTGCTGGACGATGGCAGCTACCTGCTCGAGAACGGACCGTTCATGCGTCGTTTCCTGGACGGGTATCACCCGATGCGCGTGACGGTAAACGTCGACTGGGGGAACCTCGCTCTCACGCTTGGCGACACCCAGCCCCTGGCACAACCGGGCTTCGAAATCGTGGAGTCCGATCAGGGAATCCGAATTGACACCATCTTCGAAGGCCGATTGAAAACCGCCCTGCGCCTCGTGAACGGGGCCGACCTGGTACAACGCGGCCATGAGTGACGCAGGCCTCGACGAGAAGGATCTTCTGGACCCGGCCTGCGCGATCGCCCGGGAGGCGGGAGCCGCGATCCTCGAGGTGTACGGCACCCGGTTCAGCGCGGTCGAAAAAGCCGATCGGTCGCCGCTGACCGAGGCCGACCTGGCTGCGCACCGGATCATTCAACGGCGCCTGCACGAACTGACCCCGGAAATCCCTCTGCTCTCGGAGGAAGGCCGGGGCGTTCCTTTCGAGGAGCGACGGCACTGGTCCACTTTCTGGCTGATCGACCCACTCGACGGCACGAAGGAATTCGTCAAGCGCAACGGGGAGTTCACCGTGAACATTGCGCTGGTCCGGGACCATGTACCAATCCTCGGCGTGGTCTTCAGTCCGGTACTCGATACCCTGTATGCGGGTCTGCCGGGGATCGGTGCCTTCCGCGAATCCGCCAAAGGGGGGCGGCGCGACATCTTCGCACGATGGCCGGCCCCGGAACGGCCTTCAGTGGTCAGCAGCCGTTCGCATGGCAACGACCGACTCGGCCGGGCGCTGGAGCGACTGGGTCCGCACGAGGTCCTGGCGATGGGCAGTTCTCTTAAGCTTTGCCTGGTTGCGGATGGCTCGGCGGATCTGTATCCCCGCCTCGGACCCACCAGCGAGTGGGATACCGGCGCGGCACATGCCGTGGTCCGTGCGGCCGGTGGGCGGGTCTGCGACCTGAGGGGACAGGAACTTCGCTACAACACCCGCGAGTCGGTGCTGAACCCCGAGTTTTTGGTCTGCGCGCGCAAGCCGGAGGCGTGGCTGCTGCGGCTGGGCCTTCAGGAGCGCGACGCGGAGCCCAGCTGACCGGCGCACTGAAAACGATCAACCCGCACCCAACGAGTGCACAAAAGAGGGCGCGGCACCAGGATTGTGCACCCCCCCCGGAACGACCCCTGGCCAACATCATTGATGGCGTATCACGAAAACGTCATCCGTGAGAGAGCGCTCGCCTTTTCCCGATTGGCACGGTTTCTGCTTTTCACTCCGACGGGTACCGCCCAGACCTGGGCGGAGCACATTGCCCCTACCGTCGAAAACTAGGAGAAGCCCGTATGACCCAATCCCACTGGTTCAAGAACCTGCGAGCCCCCGGACTTGCGCTCGCGCTGGCCCTGGGCGCCGGGGCCGCGCAGGCCGCGGACCCAATCAAGGTGGGTGTCCTGCACTCGCTGTCCGGCACCATGGCCATCTCGGAGACCACGCTGAAGGACACGATCGAAATGCTGGTCGCGGAACAGAACGCCAAGGGTGGCCTGCTTGGTCGCCCCCTCGAAGCCGTGGTCGTCGATCCGGCCTCCGACTGGCCGCTGTTCGCCGAACGCACCCGGCAGCTGCTGGAACAGGACCAGGTGGACGTGATCTTCGGCGTCTGGACCTCGGTAGCGCGCAAGTCGGTACTGCCCGTGGTCGAGGAGCTGAACGGCATCCTGTTCTACCCGGTGCAGTACGAGGGTGAGGAATCTTCGCGCAACATCTTTTACACCGGTGCCGCGCCGAATCAGCAGGCAATCCCTGCCGTCGACTACCTGATGAACGAGTACGGGATTGAGCGCTGGGTGCTTGCCGGCACCGACTACGTGTACCCGCGCACCACCAACCGCATCCTCGAGGCCTACCTCAAGGCGGCGGGCGTGGCCGATGAAGACATCATGATCAACTACACGCCGTTCGGGCATTCCGACTGGCAGAGCATCGTGGCCGAGATCAAGCGCTTCGGCGAGCAGGGCAAGCCCACCGCGGTGGTTTCCACCATCAACGGCGACGCCAACGTTCCCTTCTACCGCGAACTGGGCAACCAGGGTATGTCTGCAGAAGACATTCCGGTGATCGCGTTCTCGGTGGGGGAGGAGGAACTGTCGGGCATGGATACGCGCCCGCTGGTCGGCCACCTCGCGGCCTGGAACTACTTCATGAGTGTCGATACGCCGGAGAATGCCGAGTTCATCGAGAAGTGGCACGCGTTCATCGGTGACACCAAGCGCGTGACCAACGACCCGATGGAGGCCCATTACATCGGCTTCAACATGTGGGTGCAGGCGGTCGAGAAGGCCGGCACCACCGATGTGGACACGGTGATCGACGCCATCAAGGGCGTGCAGGTACCGAACCTCACCGGCGGCATGGCCGAAATGCTGGTCAACCACCACATCACGAAGCCGGTACTGATCGGCGAGATCCAGGAGGACGGACAGTTCCTGGTGGTCTGGCAGACCGACGGCCTGATCCCTGGCGATGCCTGGTCGCCGCACCTGCCGGGCAGCCGCGACATCATCGCCGACTGGACCCCGCCGATCTCCTGCGGGAACTTCAACACCGTGACCCAGACCTGCTCCGGTCAGAACTTCTGATCGTCCCGGGCGGCGGGGCGTCTCCCGCCGCCCTCCCCAAAGGAATTCTGAACCCGGCCCCGACCCCGAGGAACCCCACCGGTGACCGCATATTCCAACGCGCCACCATCCACCCGCCGGTCGAGTTCGACTCGGGCTTGCCCGCACCCAACGGCAGCACCCGTGCACGGTGGATCGCATCCCGAAGCTCACCCCCTGCCTGCATCGGAAGCGGCACCACCCGTTCCGACATCGCGTGCCCGGACTTCGCTGTGTGGAGTGCCGGCCTGGGTCATCACCACCTGGCTGATGGTCGCAAGCGGCAGCCTGCAGGCCGAGATGCCAAGCTCCGGGGCGGAAATGCAGACCGGGGATCCGACCGCTGAAGCGGCCCTGCCCA
>SLNI01000060.1 GCA_007133115.1 Thioalkalivibrio sp.
GCCCGGCGGCCGTTCCAGGTTTCCATGTCGGGATCGCGGTCGCGGCAGAACAGCACGTATTCGCCCGCTTCCCGCCCCGGCACCAGCACGGCAACGGCCTCCGGTTCCGGAAATCCGGTCAGATACAGAAAATCGCTGTCCTGCCGGAACGGATACTCGACATCGCGATTGCGCAGCTGTTCGGTCGCCGCGGGCATCACCACGATGGCGTCACTGCCCAGCGACTGCGCCAGACGCCGGCGTCGACGCGCGAATTCCTTCACGGTGAGTCCGGGAGCTCTCATTGCAGCGGGATCGGAGATCGGGGCGTCCTCGGGGCCAGTTCGTCGGCGAGCAGCATCACGCCCACACGGACGTATTCGCTGAGCTCGGCCAGGGCCTGTTCATTGGCCTCATCAGCCGATGGATCTTCCTCGACACGCGCAATTTCGGCAAAGTCACGCAGGATCTCCGTGGCCTCTGGCGACGGTCTCAGCCCAACGGTCCTGTGGCTTTGCCCCAGGCCACCGAGGAAGCCGTCCACCCAGGCGCCGAGAGCACGAGCGCGGGCCTCGATGTCGGTTCGATCGTCGGGCAGTAGGGGTTCGAAACCCAGGTCGATGTCATTCAGCGCCCGCAGCACCTCAAGGCGCAGGGACTCCAGAAGCGGGTGCAGCGTCCGCAACCCCTCGCCGTGTCCGGGCTCCGGTTCGCCCAGCACCCGTTCGAGCTGGGCGCCTCCCAGGCTGGAATCGGCCACCAGCGAACCCGTCAGCAACCCGTGCGCGGCGGGGCCGGAGCAGGCGATTCCCGCATTCCGCAACGCCTGTTCCAAGCGGTCGAGATCCGTCCGTGTCACGGGATTCACTAAAAGGCCTCCAACCGGGCTTCGTAGGGAAACAGGAGCATGCGGTAGATGGCGTCCCCGAACTGCATGTGCGTGAACTCGGGTTCGCCGAGCCGAATCGCATTGCTGCCCTTGGCTGACAGACCACGAACCCCGAAGTGTCGGGATTCGATGAGCTCGACGAGCAACTGCTCCAGCTCAGCCCGCGCGATGGTGCCGGTGTTGTCGACGACCCGACAAGGCCGGCCATTGTGCGCCACCGACTCGATGATCGTCGCACCCGGGGCCGGTGGGGGTATTTCGCTCATCGTGCAGCCTCGATCTCGTCCGCGTTCTGTTCTCAGGCATTGTCGCGCCGGCTTCCGAACCCCGCAACCGACCTCCACCGCCACCGCACCGGAGGGACATCGGTTGACGCTTGACCGGGCCACTCCTAGACTCGACATTTATTGCCGTCCGCAACATCAATCAGACGCTGAACAAAGCTCGGGAGCACGCGATGGAAACCACCAACCCGGCCGGGGTGGATACCGCCGTCGAACGTCTCGAAGGAGCCGTCGCCCGGCTGGCCGAGCGTTGCGGTGCGCTGTTCGAGGAAAACCAGCTGTTGCAGGAGCACTTGCGGCAGCTGCGCGCGGAGCGCGCGGTCAGCAAGGAACGCAACGAGCAGGCCCGGCATCGGGTCGAGGGCATGATCGCCCGTCTGCGGACCATGGAGCATCCAGAATGACCCAGCCTTCCGAACCGGTCCGCGTCAGCATCCTCGGCAAGGAATACCAGATTGCCTGTACCCCGGACGAACGCGCCGACCTTTATGCGTCCGCCGCCCTGCTCGATGAGCGCATGCGGACCGTGCGCGATGCCGGCCGGGTCGTCGGTGCCGATCGCATCGCGGTCATGGTCGCCCTGAATCTGGCGCACGAAATGCTTCAGAGTCGGCGCAGCCTCGATCAAATGGAAACGCGCACCCCCGACCGCCTCAACGCTCTCGCCGACGCAGTCGAAAAAAGACTGCGGGAAACTGCACGCACCGCCATCAATGGTCCATAATACGGTTCTGGGCGTGTTCCTGCGCCGCTCGTGATTGGCCTGGTGGTACCCTTGAGCCTAATTGTCAACCACGGGATCCGAGGCCTTTCGGGTGGTTGTGCATGTCCGCCCCGTGCGGAAAGCCTGTAAACCCGAAGCTTCGTCCCACCTGAACCAACGGTTCAAGGTCGACGGCCACCACGGCGAGCGCGGTGCACGCCCCCTTCCCTCCCCCCACTGACCGGTCGATCGTGCCCCCGGATTCCACCGTACAGACCCGAGCCCGACTGAGGCGCACGCGGGCCGCATTGTCCGAGCGCGTACTGGCGCAACATTCCAAGGCGATCTGCCGGCATGCCCTGCGCTGTCTGCAGTTGCTGCGCCCGCACACGCTGGCGGGCTATTTCGGGATTCGTGGAGAGATCGACATTACGGGGCTTTTGGAGTCGGAAGCGCTTCACGGCATTCGGCTCGCGATGCCCGTACTGGAGCGGCATCGTCCCGGAAAGATGCATTTCCGTACCTGGATTCCCGGCCAGAGGCTTTGTCGCAATGGCTTCGGAATCGCGGAGCCCTGCCCGGAGGCCCCTCGTGTCTGGCGCCGTGAACTCGATACGGTCCTGGTGCCTCTGGTCGGCTTCGACGCGCACGGGCACCGGCTCGGGATGGGCGGCGGCTATTACGACCGGTATTTCGCCCGCTGCCGCCTGAGTCGGCAGCGGCGCCCGTATCTGGTCGGCATCGCGCACGACTTCCAGCAGGTGCCGACGCTCACGCCCAACCCCTGGGACGTCCCTCTGGATGCGGTGATTACCGAATCGGGCTGGTACCGCTTTTCCCGATGATCGGACGATCCCGTCCCGCGGGGCACGGATTTCGCCCTCTCTTCGGACGCTTTCTGGTATGCGTTCGGGGTTGCGTGCCAGGATTTCCGCAAATCCCCATGACACAGATGGAGTGAAATCGAGCGATGGCGTACTGGCTGATGAAATCGGAACCCGACGTATTCGGCATCGACGACCTCGAGCGGGTCGGTGTCGAGCCCTGGGAAGGGGTGCGCAATTACCAGGCGCGCAACATGATGCGCGACGAAATGTGCGCGGGGGATCAGGTCTTCTTCTACCATTCGAACACCGAGGTTCCCGGCATCGTCGGCGTGATGCGGGTCCATCGCGAAGGCTATCCCGACGAGGCCGCCTTCGACCCCGAGCACCGGTACTACGACCCCAAGAGCGACCCGGACAACCCGCGCTGGTACCGTGTCGACGTCGCCTTCGACGACAAATTTGCCGAAGTCATCCCGCTCGCCTGGCTGAAGGAGCAACCGGAGATGGCGGACAGCCCGTTGGTGCGCAAGGGTAACCGGCTGTCGATTCTGCCGGTCACCGACGCCCAGTGGGCCTTCATCCTCGCGCACGCTCAGCGGAAATGAGCCCGCGGACCCCCGATGCCGGTCCGGCATGACGACGCTGTACGCCTTCACGCACGCCCCGCAGGCGCAGCGCATCCGGCTCGCCTACGGAGCCAAGCGGGAACCGCTCACGCTGCACCCGACCGGCTGGTTCGACGACGAAACCTTTTTTGATCTCGGCATCGCCCGTCAGCCCCTGGTGCTGCAGGACCGCGACGGACGGCTGCGAACGGACAGTGTCGAGATCCTTGAGGACATCGATCGACTTTGCCCCGGAACGCCCGCGTTGCGCGATGGCGTCGTCGACGACGCGGCCTGGAAGGCGCTGCTCGACTGGCGACGCGGTGTGGATGCCGTCCTCGAACGTCTCTATGCACCCCTGGCCGCCGGCTTCCGGGGCGTGGGAGACGACGCGGAAGCCCTTGCCGACTACAAGGCCACCGTACAGCGCCGCTTCGGCATGAGCCTCGAGGAACTGGCCAACGACCGCTACGACGGTTTCACCCAGTTCACCCGGCTCAGCCGGCTCCCCGAGCTCGCGCGCCATCTCGCCCGCGAACGTTTCTACCTCGGCCGGCTGAGCGTCGCGGACTGCCTGCTCGCAGCCGACCTGTATCCCCTGCAGATGCACGACGGCATCCACCTGCCGGTCGACATGCTGTATTACCTGCAGCGCGTCGAGGACGCCTGCGCAGTGCCGATGAATCAGGACTGGTTGGCACAGTAACCCGCTTTCAAACCCCCCAAGGAGATTCCACCATGACCCTGGAACAACTGCTGCAGTACCTCGATCACCACCTCGATGAACGCTTCCTGGACGGAGACGCCGCGCAGTCCCTGGCCAAGGCCCGCGACGGCAGCCACCGGGACCCC
>SLNI01000087.1 GCA_007133115.1 Thioalkalivibrio sp.
AAAGCTGGCGAACGTCGAAACTGTGGCTGCGTCGAGTACAGGATCCAGTCTACGCTACGAACGCCGCTCCCGGTCCCCGGACTCGATTCATTCTTCCTCTCGGGAAGATAGTCCGTTTCGATGATGGGCTTCGACTCCGCCAAAGCCCGGCCCCTGGCGCCTTCAGGGCTAGGCCCCGGGAGCAGCCGGACCACAGACGTTACAGCACAGCCTATCCCTGATCGGGGAAACGGCTCCGGATCTCCACCAGCGCCTGGGGGTCACGCAGCAGCGCCCTGACACAATCCGGGTCCAGTTTCTCCCCTGCGGCTTCCCGTTGCAGCTGTTCCACTGCGCGTTCGTGGGACCAGGCTTGCTTGTACACCCGCTTCGAGGTCAAGGCGTCGTAGGCGTCCGCGACGGCGACGATGCGGGCCTCGATTGGAATGCCATCGCGGGCAAGCCCGAGCGGATAGCCGCTGCCATCACCACGCTCGTGATGACCACCGACAATGTTGCGCATGATGGCCGCCGCATCGTCGGTCAGCAAACCCAGATCAGCCGTAATCTCATCGACCATCTGTACGCCCAGTTCGACGTGACCCTGCATCCGGGTCCAACCATCGTGGTCCAGCCGACCCGGTTTCAGGAGGATGTCGTCGGGCACACCGACCTTGCCAACGTCGTGCAACGGGGCAAACAGATGCACGTACTCCACGAACTCGTCGGACAGGGGTGGTCCATCGTACTCGAGCTGACGGGCAATCAGCCATGAATACTTGGCCATCCGCTCCAGGTGCATCCCGGTTTCCGTGTCGCGGATGCTGGCCATGCGGCAGGCGATGCGCACGGCACCGATCAGGCTGCGGGCGGCCGCGAGTTTCACCAGGTACAGCTGCGCCGTCAGCTCGCCGAAAACATCCAGGGTCCTCGTGACTTCCGGCACGAACACGCCCGGGTCACGGGAATCCACGAACAGGAATCCCGCGAGTTCCGCATGACTGTAGATCGGCAGCGTGTAGCTGCTGCGAAACCCTTCGCTGCGCAGCCATTCGGTATGGGTCGTATCGCATTCGAACGCCATGTCGATGTCGTGCACCACGCGTGAGCGGCGGGTCTCGGCGAGCACACGCAGCGATGGCACCTCGGCCAGCCGGGCTTCATAGCGTGTGAGCGGTGCGCAACCCTCGTTGCTGCTCGCAAAGGTCTTCAGCCGGTCGGTGGCAGGGTCATAGAGCGCAATCGCAATTCGGTGGATGAATGGGTGAACGGCGAGCAGTAGCTCGTGGAGCGCGCGGAGGCGTTCTGCGGTCGAATGCCCTCCGGAGGCCACGAGGTCGAACGGGTGCTGAGGGCGCTTACCGGTGTTCATGAACGCTCGCTGCCTGCCCGGATCCTTTTCCTGAGCGTAGGGCAGAAGCGGAACCGGGGCAATGCCGCACACCGCATGCGGCCGTGATCATGGACCCTGGACGGTGCGTTCACTCGAACAGGGCGCGCAGTCGTTCCAGTTCCGGTTCTGTCCAGCCGGGGGGTTCGGTGAGCGCATGCCACGCATCGATATAGTGGGTGGGCGCATACTCGTGCCCGAAGCCCTCGGGTGCCGATCCCACCATCATGTCGGCGGCCAATTGCAGCATGGTCACGACGGGAAACCAGCGCAGATCAGGCGAGACGTCTGGGCCGCGCGGTTCGCGCATCCAGTCGGGCTCGCGCCAGGCCGAGCCCGGGCTGAAGAACGTGATCGGGTCGCTGGCATACTGCAGAAACGCGATCCGGAAGGACCCCCAATCGGCGTCCCCGTGTTCCAGACCCTGCTCCTGGTTCATGAAGCGAACCACCGCGCCGTCCTTGAACCGTGGCAGCCAGGCCGGGGATCCGGGATCCCGCTGCGCAGTCACCCGACGCCAGGTTTCGCTCCGGAACGGAGGACCGCTCCATAGCGCGCCGTCGAAGGGATCATCGATGATGTCGAAGAAATCGAAGGACAGGTCGGAATTCAGCGAACCCAGGCTGAGTCCACGCAGATACAGCTTGGGCCGGGCGTCGCGCGGTAGCGAGGACCAGTATCCGTAGACCTCGCTGAACAGGGCCCGGGCCATTTCCGCGCCGTAGGCAGCCTCGGTCAACAGCGCCAGCGGGCTGTTCAGATAGGAGTACTGCGCCGCGACCGTGGCAATGTCGCCCCGGTGCAGGTATTCCACGGTCGCCTGCGAAGCAGGATCGACCCAACCGGTCCCGGTGGGTGTCACCAGGAGCAGGATGGAACGGTCGAACCCTCCAGCACGTTTCAGTTCCTCCAGCGCCATCCGGGCTCGTTCCTCAGGGCTGTCCGCTGAGTTCAGGCCGACATAGACACGGACGGGCGTCGGTACCGGCGTCTCGAAGAACGCGCTCAGTTCTTCGGTGCTCGGCCCACCGGAAACGAAGTTGCGGCCCTGGCGCCCCAGATCTTCCCAGTCGATGAACGATTCCGTGCTGCCGGTCTGGGCCGGATTCGTCGGACGCGGCAGTTCGTCTTCGATCAGCGCGTCCAGCTGCTGGAAGGATCGGTCCGCGACCCTCAGCGCGGAACTGAACAGTACGCCATCGATGACCGCCCAGAAGAGAAACACCGCAAGCATGATTCCCACGATGTGCGACACCCGCTGGGGTATGTAGCGGTTCAGCCGTGTCGAAAGCGAGTGCAACACCCACCGGAACAACCTTGCCACGCCTAGCACGAAGAGAAAAACCAGCGCAGCGATCAGGCCCAGAAAATGCGGTCGCACCGCGGCGGTTTCCTCCATGGCCATCAGCTCTCGGAGAGCGTTCTGCCAGCTTGCGGCCTGCCAGAGAAAACTCACCACGATCACGGCGCAGAGCACCGCGACGACGACCTGCAGAAGCCGCGCCGCCCATGCCCGAGCCTCCGGCAACTCCAGATACCTCCAGACCCATAAACCCGCGACGCCCAGACCGTATCCCGCTGCGAACGACAGCCCGGAGAGCACCCCTTGCACCACGAACGGCCGTGGCAACAGCGACGGCGTCAGGGAAAAGGCGAAAAAGACCGCTCCAACGAGCAAACCCACGATGCTGAGATACATATTGCCCCCGTACGAGCGTTGCTGTTGCCCGTCGATCCTACGTCAGTGCCGGATTCGACAACACACGCCGTTCAATCCATCACGTAGCGAAAACGTTCGATGTAATCGGAAATTCGGAGCAGATCCAGCTTCTCTCGCTCCGGAACCTGGAACACCGCCTGCCGCCCGCAGAGTTCCCGGGGCGCAAGAAACGCCTCCACGATGTCGTACTGCGGGCGATCGGTGTAGTCATCGAACACGATGTAGGTCCCGGTCTCGGCATGCTTCAGCGAAGTGAGGAAGCAGCAGACCCGGAACCGCCCGTCGATCAGCACCGCTTCCGGTTTGTCTTCCTTGCGCCAGATCGCATCGGTGTACTCGACGAAATTCTCGCGGCGACTGTAATCCGCGGGACGGCCGTATTTCAGCAGCCGGCCGAGATCCACATGCGTGCAGTCCAGTCGATCGGGCGCACCCGCCTCGTCACGAACCTTCTTGATCCACTTCAGATCGCCCTCCACCGCGAGGATCTTCGCATCGGTGTGCTGCAACACCCAGACCGTCGACTTGCCCATGCCGTATTCGGCGTAGACGCGAACGCGCGAAACGATCTCCTTGAAGCACCGGTCACTGCCCTCGAACAGAACCCCGGGACGCTTGTTGAACGCCCTGCGGATCTTCCTGGCCTGTTTCTCAAACATGCAGACGAGCCCTGTTCGCCACCGTCGACCGCAGCCGCGGTGCCTACTCCCACTCGATGGTGGCGGGAGGCTTCCCGGAGATGTCGTACGTCACGCGGGAGATCCCGTCGATTTCGTTGATGATGCGGCGGGAGACGAGATCGAGAAACTCGTAGGGCAGATGCGCCCAGCGGGCCGTCATGAAATCGATGGTTTCGACCGCGCGCAGTGCGACCACGTAGTCGTAGCGGCGGCCGTCGCCCATCACGCCGACCGAACGCACCGGCAGGAACACCGCAAAGGCCTGCGAAACCTGATCGTAGAGATCGGCGCGCCGGAGTTCCTCGATAAAGATGTCGTCCGCCC
>SLNI01000244.1 GCA_007133115.1 Thioalkalivibrio sp.
AGGGTCATCCAGGCGTACCAGTGCAGGCTGCCGCTTTGCACGCGGGCGAAGGCCGCCGCGCTCAAGCGCGCGAGCCCGGCCAGTCCGTGCAGGGAGCCATCGATCAGCATCCGGTCACCCATGCGCAGGAAGACCCGGTCCGAAAGCCAGCGCCACGGACGCTGCAGCGCGCGGTCGTAGAGTTCGTCGACGAAGTACTTCCCTGCCAGCACCCGATGCAATCGCTGGAACCGCTGCCAGATCGCGTCGGCGCGGCGCCCGCCGTCCCGGTACAGCCAGGCTGCGGCAGCCAGACCGAGCAGCGCCAGCACCACCGCGAATCCAATCTGCGCCCAGTGCAGCAGAGCCGAATCGAAGCGCAGTGCGGGTAGCGGCAACAGCGGTTCCAGGTAGTGGGGTAGCGCGAACCAGCCGGCAATCACCGATAACGCTGCAAGCACCACCAGAACGCCGGTCATCGTGACCGGGGATTCGTGCACGTGGCGTTCGGTCTCCGGCTCCATCCGGGAGCGCCCGAAGAAGACCAGCCAGAGCAGTCGGAACATGTACAGGGCCGTCAGCAGCGCCGTCAGCGACCCGAGGGCCCAGAGCCAGACCGCCCCACCCTGCCCGCTGGCCAATGCAAACCACAGGATTGCGTCCTTGGAGAAGAACCCGGCCAGTGGCGGCAACCCCGCGATCGCCGCCGTCGCGATCGCGAAGGTGCCAAAGGTCCACGGGATGCGACGCGCCAGCCCACCCATCCTGCGGATGTCCTGCTCGCCGTGCAGCGCGTGGATCACGCTACCGGCGCCGAGGAACAGCGCGGCCTTGAAGAAGGCGTGCGTGAACAGGTGAAACACCGCGACGCCATAGGCGCCAACGCCCAACGCCAGGAACATGAAGCCGAGCTGGGAGATGGTCGAGTAGGCCAGCACCTTCTTGATGTCGGTCTGCACCAGGGCGATGGTTGCGGCCAGAAAGGCCGTCAGCACACCGATCGCCGCGATCAGAGTCGACGCGGCGGGGGCCTCGAGGTAGACGCCGGACATGCGCGCGACCAGGTAGACGCCCGCAGTGACCATCGTTGCCGCGTGGATCAACGCGGAGACCGGCGTAGGTCCGGCCATGGCGTCCGGCAGCCACACGTGCAGCGGAATCTGCGCGGATTTTCCAGTCGCGCCGATGAACAGCAGGATCCCGGCGGCGGTCGCGACGCCCACCGGGATCAGACCGCCGGCAAAGGCCTCGTTGATCCCATCCATCTCCAGTGTGCCCACGGTGGTGAAGATCAGGAACATACCCAAAAGGAAGCCGGCGTCACCCACGCGGTTGGTGATGAAGGCCTTGCGCCCGGCGCGCGCCTTGGCGGCGTCCTGGAACCAGAAGCCGATCAGCAGGTAGGACGCGAGCCCCACTCCCTCCCAGCCAACGAAGAGAACCAGCAGCGAGCGGCCCAGCACCAGCAGCAGCATGAAAAACAGGAACAGGTTCAGGTAGGCAAAGTAACGCGCGTAGCCCTCGTCGCCCTTCATGTAGCCGACCGAATAGAGGTGGATCAGGGCACCGACCCCGGTGACGATCAGGGCCATGACCGCGCTCAGCCGATCGAGATAAAAGGAGACCTCGAACACGTGTTCGCCGATCACGGCCCAGGTGAACACGGTCTCGATGATCGGTGTGCCGTCCCCAGCCTCCAGCGTCCGCCAGGCCCAGAGTGCCGTCAGAAATGCGAGCAGCGGCAGACCGACACCAATTCCGCTCACGAACGCCGTACCCAAACGCCGCCCGAGCAGGCCGTTCAGAAAAAACCCGGCCAGGGGGAGCAGCACGAGCAGGGTTAGCATTCCGTTCATCGCCGTCATCCCTTCAAGCCGCCGTATGCGCCCGGATCCAGCGTGTGTCCGGCGCGAACGAGCAGGAGCAGGATCGGCACCGCAATCGCGATCTCGGCGGCGGCCACCGTGAACACCAGAAGCATCAGGACGGCGCCGGCCTCTGCCGCGAGCAGTTGGGTGAAGACCGCCAGGCTCAACAGCACTCCATTCAGCATCAGCTCGAGGAACATCAACATCACCAGCAGGTTGCGCCGGACGACTACACCCACGAGGCCCAGGGTGAACAGCGTCCCGGATAGCGCGAGCAGCAGATGGGTGTTATCCACGACCGCTCTCCTTGCCGGAAGCCGCTGCATCACGACCCCGCCGGCGGACGTCGATCACCGCGCTGGCCGCGATTTCCGCCACCAGCAGCAGCACCGCGGCCAGGGCGAAGTACACCCAGAATTCATCCATGAACACGATCGCGAAGGCGCCTACACGGAAGGCATCCTCGGTGACCGCGGCGGCCACGAGCGGCTCACCGCGCAGAAGCCCATCCACCAGGACCCCGACCAGAAGCAGGAGACCCGCCAACCCGGCTACCAGGAGCGGCGAGAAGCGTTCGGTGAACGACCGATCCCGTACGTCCAGCAGCATGATCGCGTAGATCATGAAGACCATCACCGCGCCCACGTAAATCAGCACCTGGAACACCGCGATCACGTGCAGGCCGAGTTCGGCATAGATCGCCGCCAGCGAAAGCATCGTTCCGATCAGCGCCAGCGCAACCCGCATCGGGTGGCGCAGAAAGAACATCGCCACCGCGCCGACGAGTGCTCCGAACGAAAAGATCATCAGGAAGACCGTCTCGATCATCGGGTTTCCTTCCCCATACAAGATCCTGCCGAGCACCCTTTCGCCCGGTCATCCCGGACGCCGCGCAGCGGCGAGCCGGGATCCATGCAGTGCCGGAGGTGAACCCGACCTTGGGGATCCAACGAACGCCGGATGGACCCCGGATCCGCCTGCGGCGGTCCGGGGGGACGGGCCAGGGTCGGCAGTCCGGGGTGTCTGCAAATCGCCTTCATCGTTCCTCTCCCTGGACCAGGCGCGACCCCTGCGGTGGCGGTTCAACCGCCTTCGCCTTCGGCGGATAAGGCTTCGCAGGGTCGCGCGCGGGCTGCCAGTTCAGAAGTTCCTCCTTGCCCAACCACATCCCCGGGTGACGATCCGGCACGGGGAGCCCCGGGACCGTGGGTACCATCCGGATCGCGTCTTCCGGGCAGGCCTCCACACAGAAGCCGCAGAAAATGCAGCGCGCGTAGTCGATCTCGAAGCGTTCCGGGTACTTCGGGTGTGCCGGATCGTCCGGATCAAAACCGGCCTCGATCTCGATGACCCGTGCCGGACACACCGTCGCGCAGAGGTTGCAGGCGATGCATTGCGGGCGCCCGTCCGGGCGCTGAGTCAGGACGTGCTTGCCCCGGTTGTGCGCGGCGTAGTCGGCCCGAATCTCCTCAGGATAGTAAGCGGTCAGCGCGCCCTTCTTCCCGGTCATCCAACGCCCCATGTTGCGCATAAACACGCCACCGGTGATCGACAGCCCGCGCAGCACCTCGAACAGGTAGAAGCTCTCCCACCAGCCGAGCTTCGGTTCGTTCCAGTACTTCCGGCGCCGGTCCTCCACCTTTTTCACGCGGCCATCCCCCCGAGTGCCCAGACCGCGATCGCGGTCACGAGGAGGTTGATCAGCGCCAGTGGCAACAGAAAACGCCAGGCGAAGCGCAGCAGTTGATCGTAGCGGAATCGCGGCAGCGACCAGCGCACCAGGATCAGGAAGCCGCACATGAGGAAGACCTTCACCCAGAACACGGTGATCTGCAGCAGCACCACCAGCACATGCGGCAGCGCGATCTCGAAGCCGCCGGGCAGCAGGAAGCCCGCGTCGCTCATGTACGGCAGGTTGTAACCACCGAGAAACAGCGTGGTGAACAGGGCTGCGATGATCGCGATATGGATGAACTCCGCGAACATGAACAGGCCCATCTTCATCGCGCTGTATTCGGTGAAGTACCCGGCGATCAGCTCGGACTCCGCCTCGGGCAGGTCGAAGGGAATGCGCTGGTTTTCAGCCTGCGCCGCGACCAGGAACAGGATCGCCGCGAAGGGCTGCAGGAAGATGCCCCAGGCCGGGATGAACCCGAACAGAACCCCGGACTGCTGCTCGACGATGCTGACCAGGTTCACCGTCCCGTAGATCAGGA
>SLNI01000203.1 GCA_007133115.1 Thioalkalivibrio sp.
ATCATCGCGCCGACGCACATCGGGCAGGGCTCCAGCGTGACGTAAAGCGTCGTTCCCGGTAACCGATAGTTATTTTCCGCCCGTGCCGCTGCACGCAGGACGCGGATCTCGGCGTGCGCCGTCGGGTCCCGCTCGCCGATCGGCGCGTTGTGCGCCTGCGCAAGGCACTCGCCGTCCCGCACCAGTACCGCACCGACGGGAACCTCCCCCGCCTGCTCCGCCGCGACGGCCTGTGCCAGCGCAAGCGCCATCCAACGACGATCCTCGTCCGGATCCCCCTCCGGCTCCTGGCGCCCGGTCACGGCTGAAACCGGTCCATCCCGTTACCCCGGGGGCGTTGCCGCATCCAGCGCGGCCTCGATCGGACCCCGCAGCTGTTCCGGTGTGGTGGTCGGCGCGTAGCGCTCGATCACGCGCCCGTCCCGGCCCACCAGAAACTTGGTGAAATTCCACTTGATCGCCTGCGTTCCCAACGCGCCGGGAGCCTCGGCCTTCAGGTGCGCGTACAACGGATGCACTCCGCTTCCGTTGACCTCGATCTTCGCAAACATCGGAAAACTCACCTGAAACCGGCTGCTGCAGAAAGCGGCAATATCGTCCGCACTTCCCGGCTCCTGGTGTCCGAACTGGTTGCAGGGAAACCCCAAGACCTGGAAGCCCCGATCGGCATACGCCTGCTGCAGCGCTTCGAGGCCCGCATACTGCGGAGTGAAACCGCAGGCACTGGCCACGTTGACGATCAGAAGGACCTGCCCGCGGTAGTCCGCGAAGGGCTGCACGGCGCCGTCGAGGCGCTCTGCGGTCAATTCATGAATCGCGGCCATGTTCTCTCTCCTTCGTTTCTCGCAAATGGCGTTCAAGATCTTCCAGCAACGCAGCCATGCTCGAGGAAAGGGCCGAGACCAGCGCCACCGGCGCGCGGTTCGACATCGGTTCCGTGTGTTCGAGGTTCCAGAGCTGCGTCCAGCCTGAGCCCTGGACGAACACGCGCAATCCCGCGCGGGCGACACCTGGACCGTCCATCTGCAGATCGCCGTGCAATGCTGTCACCAATACATCGAGGCGGAGCGCACCAGGCTCGGCTGCGGCATCCGCAACGAGGTTCACCGGGGCAAAGGCCCGGGTCCAGCGCTCGCGCAGCACCTGCTCGACGTGTTCACGCGGGTTCAGAAACCACTCGTTGTAGAAATCGGATTCGTAGCGGTAGGGTGACGGACGGTAGACCAACCCCTTGCCTGCCAGCTCCGGCGCGATGCGGACCGAGCCCAGTTCCACGCGGACCGGCTCGCCGTGGGAGACGGTTGCCTCCGGGACCTCCAGGAGAAACCAGGCGCGATCCAGCGCGGCACGCTCCGGCACCAGCGTACATCCGCTCGCCAGCAGAGCGGGGAGCAGGATCCAGGGCAGGACGGATCGGGCGAGTTTCATTTCAGGGGCTCCGTTCCAGTGTGCTCCGGGGCGGCGGCGCCCCGAATATCGTCCCGGCAGGATTCCGCCGGGCGTCTTCGGTCAGAGACCGCAACGCGGCGGTCGCCGCCTGCAGATCACTCAGAGTACCCGACAGCTTCTCTTCGTTCGCGCCCAGACCGCGATCGAGACGGATCACCACTTCCTCGATCTGCTGCACCAGCCCGGTGATGTCCGCCTGTTCCAGCCCTGCCCGCAGGGCGCGCAGCGTCGCTCGCACCTCGGCCGGTAGCGACTGTGTCTCCGGGGACCCGAGCAGGGCCTCTGCGGACGCCATCAACTGCTGACCCTGGACCACGGCCGCATTGAGCTCGGCGGCGAGCTCCCCGACAACCTGGTTGAAGCCCTGGATGTCGAGATCCGTCAACTTCTGGTCGAGGGTGAACAGCAGCAGCGTGGCGCCATCGATGACCGCCTCGATATCCAGATGGGAGAACCTGCGCAGGGCGGCCTCCGCATTCTCCAGGAACTGGACCGCAATACTGGGCGCGGAGGGAACGTGAATGGTCCGCGGCTGCCAATCGATGGGCAAGGGAGGATGGGTGGCCGGATCCAGAAAATCGATTTCGAGATAGTTGATCCCGGTGATGCCCTGCGCCGCCATGCGCACGCGCAGGCCGTTATCGATCAGAAGTTGCAAGTGCGGCTCCGGATCCGGCCCGAACAGGCTCGCCCGTCCCCGGGGCGCAAATTGGTCCATGCGCACCCGACCCTCCACCATCACGTAGCGTCTGCGCTCCGTGGGTTCCACGTCGGGCTGGTATTCGGCCGCCGTGAAGCTCAGGCGCGTGACATCGCCGATGGTCACACCCCGGAACTTGATCGGGGCTCCGACATCGAGACCCTGCACCGAACCGTCGATGTAGGTTTCGATCGCCGTGGTCGGACGCAGCAGGTTGCCGGTCCCCATCACCACCAGAACGATGATCAGCGCGGCGATCGCGCCGAGTATGAACAGCCCCAAGCGGAAATTGTTCGCGGCACTCATGCCGTCACGTCCTCTGTTTCGGCGCGATTGAGAAAGCGCCGTACCCAGGGATGCCGGCTGGTGTCGCGCAACACCCGCGGATCCCCTTCGGCCGCAATCGACCGGGTTTCCTTTTCCAGCATAATGACCCGATCGGCAATGGCAAAGATACTCGGCAGTTCGTGCGTGACCACGACCATGGTCATGCCGAGCGTATGGGTGAGACGGCGGATCAACTGGTCCAGCTCGGCTGAGGTGATCGGATCCAGGCCGGCGGAGGGCTCGTCCAGGAACAGCACCTCGGGGTCCAGGGCCATGGCGCGGGCAATCGCGGCCCGCTTCTGCATGCCACCGCTGATGGCGGCGGGCAGGTAGGCCGCGAACTCGGCCAGCCCGACCAGCTGCAGCTTCGCCAGCGCGATCTGGTTCATCGCCTGACGCGGCAGGCGGGTGTGCACCTCGAGCGGCAGACGAACGTTTTCCAGCAGCGTCATCGAACCGAACAGCGCACCCATCTGGTACGAAACACCGATGCGGCGCAGCACCGCTTCCCGTTCCTCGCCCTGGGCTCGAGTGATATCGCGGCCTGCAATGAGGATACGGCCGGCCATCGGCTCATACAGCCCGATCATGTGCTTCAGCAACGTGCTCTTGCCGCTGCCGGAGCCGCCGAGGATCACGAACACCTCGCCGGAGTTCACGGCGAAATCCAGATTTTCCATGATCACCGTCGAACCGAAGCCCATGGTCAGGCCCTCGACGCGGATGAGGACGTCTCCCGATGCCATGGCGGTCAGATACCGATCTGGTAGAAGAGCACGGCGAAAAGCCCGTCGGCGACGACGATCAGAATGATCGCGGTCACCACGGCACTGGTCGTGGCCTGTCCGACGGCGGCCGCACCGTTGCCGGTCTGCAATCCGCGCAGACAGCCCACGGTCGCGACCAGCAGCCCGAAGATGACAGCCTTGAACAGTCCCGAACCCAGGTCGGTCACGGTGACCGCACCGCTGACCTGCTGGAAGAACGCGACCCAGGGGATGCCGAATCCCCGCATCACCATTGCCGCGCCCACCAGGCCGATCAGATTCGCGTACAGCGTCAGTAGCGGGGCGACCACCAACGCCGCCAGGACTTTCGGGACCACCAGGAAGCGCACCGGGTCCAGCCCCATGGTGGTGAGCGCGCTGACTTCCTCGTTAACCTTCATGGTGCCGATCTCCGCGGCGAAGGCGGCGCCAGAACGGCCGGCCAGCAGAATGGCCATCATCAGCGGGCCCAGTTCCCTGAACAGCGAGATCGATACGAGATCGGCCACGAAAATTTCAGCACCGAACTGGCGCATGGCGATGGCGGACTGGAACGCCAGGATGACCCCGAGCAGAAAGGCAATCAGCGAAACGATCGGCAGGGCCTGGAACCCCGCGGCTTCTGCCACCTTGAGCGTATCGCCCCAACGCACGCGGCGCGGCTGCACCAGTGATTCCACCAGGGCCCGGCTCACCTCACCGATGAAGGCAATCTGCGTTCGGATCTCGTGCCCGACCGCGGCCACGCCCTCACGGAACAGCTGGCGGGACGACCGGCGGGCCGGCCTCTGGATATCGATGGCATCGACGTCGCG
>SLNI01000100.1 GCA_007133115.1 Thioalkalivibrio sp.
GTCGAGATCCTGAACGAGGACGGCAGCATGGCCCGGCGCCCGGACCTCGAGCGCTTCTGCGCCGAGCACGGGCTGAAGATGGGAACCATCGAGGCCCTGATCCGCTACCGGATCGAGAATGAAAAGACGGTGCGTCGGGCGGCCGAGGTTGATCTGCCGACCGCTCATGGCGATTTTCGTCTGATCGCGTTCCAGGACGAGGTCGACCACGGACTTCATTTTGCGCTGGTGCGCGGGGATCCGAAGCCAAACGAGCCGACCCTCGTGCGCGTGCACCTCGAACAGACGATCTGCGACACCCTCGGTTTCACGGGTACCGACTGCGGCTGGCCTCTCGATGATGCCCTGCGGCGCATCGACGAGGCGGGTTCCGGGGTCGCGGTGGTGCTGCGCAAGCCGGAATCCGGCGATGTCCTGATCCGACGCCTGCAGGAACTCGCGACCGGCCATGCCGATCTTCGTCCCCACGTGCAGACCTCGGCGGAGTGGCGCATGTACGGCATCGGTGCGCAGATCCTGGCCGACGTCGGTGTCGGCAAGATGCGTCTCTTGTCCGCCCCCAAGCGTTTCCATGGCCTCGGCGGATTCGGCCTGGAAGTCGTCGACTACGTCCAGTACGCCTGACCACGCCGGACTCTGTGCGACAGCACCTGTTCGGGACCTGAGCCGGTCGTCACCCCCTCCGCTCCTGTCACCCCGGAACGCCGAAGGCGTATCCGGGATCCATCCGGCACCTGCCGAAGCCGATGATTTAGAGGGCTGGGATAACGCCGATTGGATCCCGGATCAAGCCCGGGATGACGGCGGGGTGGACGGGATGACGGCGCGGTGGACGGAACCACACGTCGGGGAGCGGAACCACACGTCGGGGAGCGGAACCACACGTCGGGGAGCGGAACCACACGTCGGGGAGCGGAACCACATGTCGGGGAGCGGAACCACATGTCGTAGAAAACGTCACCCCGGACTTGATCCGGGGTCCATGCGGCGGTGGACGGAATGGTGAACGCCAGCGGTTGCCCCGACGCCCATGGACCCCGGCTCTCCGCTGCGCTCCGGCCGGGGTGACGTTGGTGGGGGTGTGGTCTGGTTGGGGTGCCGTTGGTGGGGGTGCGCTCCGGCCCGGATGCCCCGAGCCCGTCGCCCCGGACTTGATCCGGGGCCCATGCGGCGCCACTCGGGCCAAAGGGACTGGGTTCCGGTCCGCAGGGTGCTACAATGGCGCGCTTTCGCGGGCTGGCCTGGTCTGGCCCACGGACCCGAACTCGTGAGGAATGGCTCGCATGACGGATATCAAGACTATCGAAGGGCATTTCACCGCGGCCGGCGACGCCCGGTACGGACTGGTCCTCGCGCGGTTCAACAGCCTGATCGTCGAGCGCCTGCTCGAGGGCGCCGTGGACACGCTGCGCCGTCATGGCGTATCCGATGAACGGATGACCGTCGTGCGGGTGCCCGGTGCCTATGAACTGCCGCTGGCCGCGCAGGCCATGGCCCGCTCCGGTGCCTACGACGCGGTGATCGCGCTGGGCTGCGTGATTCGTGGCTCCACCCCGCATTTCGACTACGTGGCGGGCGAGGCGGCCAAGGGTCTGGCGATGGTTTCCCTCGCCGAAAACCTTCCGGTGAGTTTTGGTGTGCTGACGACCGACTCCATCGAGCAGGCGATCGAGCGTGCCGGGACCAAGGCCGGCAACAAGGGCGTCGACGCGGCGCTGGGCGCGATCGAGATGGTCAGCCTGATGGCGCAGCTGAACTCCGCGCGCTGAGCGGGGTTCCCTTGAAGCGCAACGACCACCAGCGGCAGATTCATGCCCGCCGCGCCGCGCGCCGGCGGGCGATGCAGGCCCTGTACTCCTGGCAGCTGACCCGCGACGATCCGCTCAACATCCTCGCCGAGTTCCGCGACGACGAGGAACACGCCAAGGTGGATGCCGAGTATTTCCGCGAAATCTTCATCGGTGTGACCCGGCGTTCCCAGGAATTCGATACCCGGATGGAGCCGGCGCTGGGCGGGCGCCCCATCGCCCAACTCGACCCGATCGAGCATGCGTTGCTCTGGCTGGGAATCTGGGAGCTCTCGGAACGTCCCGACGTGCCGTACCGGGTGGTGATCAACGAAGCGGTGGAAATCGCCAAGAAGTTTGGCGCCGAGCAGTCCCACCGATTCATCAATGGGGTGCTGGATACCCTGGCGCGGGATCTCCGCGGCGCCGAACGGGCATTGCCTCGGCATACGGCCGGGTGACTCCCGGCATGAGCGAGCCCCCTCTCTCCGAATTCGAACTGATCCGGCGTTTCTTCGCGGACCGCGACCGTGGCCCGGGGATTCTGCTGGGCGTCGGCGACGACTGCGCGCTGCTGGCACCCCGCCGGGGTCAGGAACTCGCGGTCAGCGTCGACACGATGGTCTGCGGAACCCATTTCTTTCATGACCAGCCCGCGGAATCGATCGGACACAAGGCGCTGGCGACCGCGCTGAGCGATCTCGCGGCGATGGGGGCCGAACCCCTGGGCGTACTGCTGGCGCTGACACTGCCCAAGGCCGACGAGGCCTGGCTCAGCGCGTTCGCGGAAGGCATGGGGGCATTGGTCGATCAGTTTCGGGTACCCCTGATCGGCGGCGATACCACCCGCGGCCCACTCGCGATCAGCATTACGGTGCTGGGGCAGGTCCCGGCCGGGTTGGCGCTACGCCGTGATGCCGCGCGACCGGGGGACCTGGTGGTCGTCAGCGGCGCGCTCGGGGGCGCATTCGCCGGACTCCGGGCGGAGATGGAGCGCCGGGACGTCGAGGAGGGTCCGCCGTCCGGAACGGATCCGCACTGCCAGCGCTTCCTGCGCCCCGAACCCCGATTGGCCCTGGGCAAGACCCTGCGCGGCCGTGTGCGGGCGGCGATCGACATCTCGGACGGGCTGCTCGCGGATCTCGGGCACGTATGCCAGGCGTCGGGCTGTGGCGCGCGCCTGGAAGCGGACTCCCTGCCTCAGGATCCCCTGCTGGCGGACTGGCCGCCTGGCGAAGCCCTGGCGGCCGCCCTGACGGGGGGCGACGATTACGAACTGCTGTTCGCCTGGCCCGCCCGGCAACGTCCGGAACTGCGGCCCCTTGCCGCGGCCCTGCAGCTGCCGCTCACGGTGATCGGCGAATTCACCACGGGTCCGGGCATTGAAGTGCTGGACGCCGAGGGCCGGTCGGTGGCGTCGAGAGGGCAGGGGTTTGATCACTTCGCCGCAGACGACTGAAATCGATCCGCCGTGTGCGGTATAACGTCGCGGAATTCCAAACGGGAAGCACCGATGCCCAGACCTCCGAATCCACCCGCGTCCGTCGTCTTCAAGGATCCCGTGCACCTGCTGGCCTTCGGGTTCGGCAGCGGCCTCGCCCGCTGGGCGCCCGGGACCTTCGGTTCGCTCGCCGCGCTGGTTCTCTACTTCGCGATCATGGGACTGCCTGACTGGGCTTATCTGGCCGTGGTCGTGGTGGTGACCATTTCCGGGTTCTGGATCTGCGGCGAAAGCGCCCGGATGCTCGGCGTACACGACCATCCCGGTATCGTCTGGGACGAATGGGCCGGCATGCTCATCACGCTGGCGTTCGCGCCCGCTGGGCTGATCTGGGTGCTCGTCGGATTTCTGCTGTTCCGACTGTTCGACATCCTGAAGCCGTTCCCGGCCAACTACTTCGACCGGCAGAACGACGGCGTTGGCATCGTGATGGACGACGTGGTAGCCGGCATCTATGCCTGGTTTGCACTGCATGCCATCGCCTGGGCCTTCTACGAGTACGTGTGATCCGGCTTCAACGAGGGGACGATGCCTCGTAAAAACACGAATTGTTGTGCATATGCGACACAATCGGTCTAGTTGTGACTTTTTTATCAAAAAAAGCTTGAAACGCGACACCGTAGCGTATATAACACACGCATCAATCGCGGGAGCTTGGGTGTGGTATCCGCGAATCCGCGATTGAAAACCGCTTTTCAACTGTCCTGGGAGACAATCGAATGAACAAGAA
>SLNI01000247.1 GCA_007133115.1 Thioalkalivibrio sp.
GGTAGACGCAAACCGTCGCGAAGAGCGGAACAGGCCGACGGCCATGCTCCGCTCCGCGGTCCGTCACTCAGATGATACCCTTCTCTTTCAGCAGACCGATCGAGTCACTCACGTTTTCGTGAATCCCCAGCTTGCGCGGGGAAAGCCCCATCGCCAGGCCCAGAAGCTGCGTGAAGTACAGCACCTTCACACCGGTCTTGATGCCGAACTCGGTCTCTGCACGCACCTGATGCATCTCGAGACCCGAGTGGCAGGTGGGACATTCGGTGGCAATCACTTCGGCCCCGGAGTCCTCGGCGGCCTGCAGCAGGTTCAGCACCAGCTGGGTCGAGGTGTCGGAATCCGACAGGGTGTGGGCGCCCCCGCAGCACGAGGTCTTCAGCGGGTAGTCGACGTTGACCGCACCGGCCGCGGCGAGCAGATCATCCATGAAGTGCGGCTTGTAACTCGACTCGGAACCGGGCCCCTGGTCCTTCTCCGGAAAGATCTGGCGCGGCCGTGTGTACATGCACCCGTAGTAATTGGCGATCTTGATGCCATTCAGGCTCTTGGTCATCCGCTCCTTGATGCCCTCGGGACCGAGTTCCTCCATCAACCACTCGAGCAGGTGCAGCGTGCGCACATCGCCGTTGTACACGGGATCCTCGGCCTTGCGCGCGAGATCCTGCACCGTCGCCATGGCCTGCTCGGAGGTCGCCGTTTCGAACTCCGCCTTCTTCAGGTTGTGGTAGCAGCCGTTGCAGGGCGCCATCACGGTGTCCATACCCATCTGCTCGGAGGCAATCGCCAGATTCCGAGCGGAGAGATACGTCTGCAGCATCGGGTGAACGTTCTTGACCTCCATCGCGCCACAGCAGTTGTAGTCGCGCAGATTCTCCATCTCCAGGCCGAGGGATTTCACCAGCTGCCGGGTGGAACGGTCGTAGGGCCCGCCGGAACCTTCCAGCGCGCAACCCGGGTAGTAGGCAACCTTAGCCATGTGCGGCCTCCTTCTGTTCGCGGACGTAGGCCTGGAGCACTTCGCCGGTCTTGCCCCAGCTCTTGGTCTTCGGCGTGAAGACCACGTTCATGCCCATACGGAAGCCGTGCGCGATCGGCAGGCCCTTCATCATCCGCTTGGTGAATTCGACCAGCCAGCCCTGAATCAGCGGCTGCCCGGACTTCTTGAAGAAGTTCTTCATCACCTTGGAGTCTTCGATCCGGCCGTAGTGGTAGATCTGCTCGGCGAACTCCTCGTCGAAAATCGTGGAAGGCGACTTCTCGGTGATGCCCTCCTCCTCCATCCAGTGCGCCAGCGCCTTCATCACGCCCTCGGGCTTTACGTCCTTGGGACAGATGTTGGTGCACTTGTTGCAGGACACGCACTGCCAGATGATGTCCTTGTCCTTGATCAGTTCCTCGGTAAGCCCGAGCCGGGTCAGATAGATCCAGTAACGTGGGTTGAACTGCACGTTCTGCGCGTACATCGTGCAGGAGTTGGTGCAGGAACCGCACTGCCAGCAACGGTGTACGTTCTCGGCACCGGAGTAGGTCTGGATCTTCGCCTCGAAATCGTCGTCGTAGTCCTTGATCGTGCGCGGCGTGATCATCGTGTTCCAGTGGCCCGAGACGTCCACCCCATCCACGACCAGCGAATCGTGTTGGAGCAGGCGTTCCGCTTCGATCAGTGATTTCTCGTGTATTGCCATGAGCTCATTTCTCCAAGAGTCCGGTGCCCGGGACCCTGCAAGGGTTCGAACGTATCAATGTATGGTCGCGTCCGGCACGCCTTTCAGGCGTCCGGTCGGGGAATCGATGCCGAGCATCTTCACCATCAGTTCCAACGGGTCCTGTTTGGCGCCGAACTGGGCGTCGATCAGGCCCATGCTCATCGACAGCGAGCGGGCATAGTCCGAGTAGGCCTGGGCCCAGACCAGATCGGTCACGAACGCCAGATCCCGATAGAAACCCTCTTCGGCGAGCGCCTCGTAGAACCACTGCCGTGCCCCTTCGATCGCTGCAAGACTATCCCCGATCGGAATGCTCCGCAGGGCGTCGTTGCCACGGATGAACTCGCGCAACGCCCCAGTCGTGGTGCCGGTATCCCAGACCCAGCGGCAGCCGGGAGGAACCTGCTCGGGCTGGCTGAAGTGCAGGATCTCCGCCGCAAGATCCCAGAGCGCCCGCCGCAGCTTCCGGTCCTCACCCGCCAGTGCCGCGAAGGCATGCAGCCGGTCATCCAGCGCAAGCTCGGACGTGAGCAGCTCGCGCAGACCCGCCAACAAGGCTTCTTCGCGCTCGGGGAGCAAAGCCGCCAGCTTGCGGCGGACCGGGAATACCAGACCTCCCAGCGTGCGCAGGTCGGTGGCATCCACAGCGGCGCCCTTGGCCGCGATGGCCGCGAAGACCTCGTGCTTGCTGCGTAACGCCTCGATGAAGGTTTCCAGCCCGTCGACACCACCCGCCTCGCTGATGGCGGCGCGCAGGCCGGCCAGCTTCATCCCCAGGATCTCCTTGTCAAAGGCGACCTGGAGCGGCTCGGGCAGCAGCGCTCGGCCACTGCCCGGGGCCTCGGCTTCAGCTGGCTTTCTGAACCAGCGCATGCAGGTCACCGACGGCACGCCCGGCCGCCGCGGCGCCCTGGGCAATGGAGTCATCAATGGTCTCTGGACCGTAGGCCGCACCGCAGGAATACACGCCCTTGCGGGTGGTGCCACAGGTGTTGGTGTAATGCTCGGCACGTTCGATGAAGCCGTGCTTTTCCAGGCCCACGCCGAACACCTGCGCGATCTCCGGATTCTCCATGTTCGGGTCCATGCCGATCGCGTGGACCACAATGTCGAACGGGATCACGATGGGACGCTTGACCAGGGTGTCTTCGCCCTTGACCAGCAGGCGGCCGTCGCCGGAAGCCGTGACCTCCGCGATACGCGCCTTCACGAACTTGGTCTTGAACTCTTCCTGGGACTTCCAGTAGAACTTGTCCTCATACAGCCCGTAGGTCCGGATGTCCATGTAGTAGATGAACACATCGGTCTCTGGGGAGAGTTCCTTGATCTCCATCGCCAGGTTCGCGGAGACGGTGCAGCAGATCTTCGAGCACCATTCGCGGCCGATCTGGCGGTCGCGCGAACCCACGCAGAGCAGGATGCACACCCGCTCCGGCACACGGCCGTCGGACGGGCAGGCGATCTTGCCGGCGGCGACCATCTGCTCCATCTGGGTCGTGGTCAGCACGTCCTCGAACGTGCCGAAGCCCCATTCCGGCTTGTTGATGGAGTCGAAGTGGGTGAAGCCCGTCGCCAGGACGGTTGCGCCCGCGCTCACGGTTTCGCCGTTACTGAGCGTGGCGGTGAAATCCCCGGCCTCGCCCTCGAATTTTTCGACCTTGACACCCTTGTGGATCGTGACCCTGTCGTCGTCTTCCACGCGGCTGACCATGCGCCCGATGGCGTCCTTGGCCCATTCGCCGGAGGGCACCAATTTGGCATAACCGGAGAGGATCGGCGCGCCACCGAGCACGTCTTCCTTCTCCACGATCACCGCCTTGTAACCGGCGGCCGCGACATTGGCGGCCGCCGTAAGCCCGGACGGACCCGCGCCGACAATCAATACCGTATCCTGCGTCATGCCTTGCCTCCGTACGCGAGTTCGGGGTTGTAGAGATATTCGATGTTTCCGGCCTCGACCTCTTTCAGGTAGGCATGGAAATGGTTCTTCGCCTCGGACCAGGAGATGCCCATCTTCTCGACGAGGTCCTCACACGGCGAGGCATGCCACTGCAGCTGCACGATCTTGAACGGATCCGCTCCGCAGGCCAGCGCCGCGAACTGCACTTCGGCCATGATCGGCACCTGGAAGTTCTGCTCGTGCGCCTTGCCGATCCACTGGTTCTTGTCCATGGTGGTGACGCAGCCGGTGTCGTTCGCGAGCATCACGTCCGCATTCGCTTCTTCGCGCGCGACACGGATCTTGCGGTCCATCGTGAACGAGCGGGTGAACTCGCGCTCGGAAATGATGTGCCGGAA
>SLNI01000029.1 GCA_007133115.1 Thioalkalivibrio sp.
CGATGGTGAACAGCGTCTCGCGCCCTGCCAGAGTCACGCCATCCTCGGCATACTCGAGACGCATCACCTCAGCGATCGTCAGCGCCCCGGGGACTCCCTGCAACGTAAACGTCCAGGGCTTGACCGCGTCCACGTCCGAGACGGACCAAAGGAAGCCGTCCTGGTCGCCTGGGGGCATCGTGCCGATGATGCGCACCGGCCCGGAGACCCGATTGAACGTCTCGGGCGTATCGTTCGGCTCGGATTCGTGGAAGGCGGGCAGAGCTCCAGCACCTCCAATCGTCATGAAGCCAACCGCCACAAAGGCAATACTGGACAACCAAAGCCCATTCCGACAGCCGAAAAGTCCGTGCATCATTACCTCGAATGGAGCGTTCTGGATTGCCTGCCCACCCCTTGAATCGGAGACGGACTTGCCGTTCGCATCGCGTATGCGGTCGGATTCACGATATGCCGCAAAGGGCATCACGCCCCATGCCCTGCCCGATGTCCAGTACGACCGCGGACTTGACCTGCATAACCGCGAGCAGAAGCGCGGCCCCGACGGAGGGCACAAGCGCGACCGCACCCAACGCTATGCCGGGCAGGGCAAGGGCCGTGGCTGCGGCCGTCACCTTGAGGCAGCAACTGCGCTTTGCACTATCCTGAATGCTCTGGCATTGATTGACGGTTTTCCCAATCAGGAAGAACGTGACCGCGACCGCGATCAATCCAATCACGTATTCCGTTGTCACCGCGCCCCCGATCGCGCGCATTCCCAGCACTTCCCCGGTTTCGGGATGCAACCGCCACCAACGCGGTTCATCGACCATTCCAGGCGCAATCGCCGCCAGGACGAAACCCTGACTGATATCCCGTCTCTGCGCCGCGTTCACAGGTGTCTCAAGCATCTCCACGCCATCCGCCCCGGCATCGAGATAGCCACCCTCGGAACCCAGCGTCGCCGACTCCCACCCCGTATCCAGTACCCCGCGCAGAATCGACCCTTCTGCCCAACCTTCGATACCACTGTCGCCGATACGCCCGGCACGCCACGGATTGAAATGAATATCGATCCAGGCGTCTGCGTCCGCCCCGGGAAACAGAGGCTGGTGCAACGCCGCAACAAAGGGTCCGTCCCTCCAGGTCAGATGCCCCTCCGGTAGATTGATCGGCTGATGCGTCATCGAAGCCAGGGTCAACAGGGCGGGCTGTTCCTCGCGAAACGTGGGTAACCGCGCACTTCCGGCGATCAGGTTGTCCATCTCGCCATCGGTAAGTTCGAGCACCGCACGGGACCAGTGCAGTCGCGACGCCACGGCATCCAGTGAGCGCCGACTCGTCCACGCTGTGTGCTGACCCGGCGGATGGACGAGATAGGTTCGGACATACGAAAGCGCATCGGATACCGCCTGCGCGTCCATTTCAACGGCGATCCGGGGTGGGGAACCTTCCCGACGATCGGGGAGGCGATCCAACGGCCAGCGCTCCTCCGACCGTATCCGGCCATCGGGGCGAATCCATGACACGCGAATGAATTGCCCGGTCAGCGCCATCAGGGGCTCTGCATCGGGCCGCTCTTCGAGTGCTTCAGCAGCTCCGAGAAAACCACCGGCGACGGTGTCGAACAGACCCGCTGCAGCATTCGTCGCAGCCTCCAGGTCCACGATCTGGCCCCGCAGGTTGAAGGCCACACCTCCAGGTGCAACCTGACCGTTGAAAACCGGCAAGTAAAGCGACGGGGTCTCGCCCGTTCCAGAAACATCGACGGGCATGACACCGAGGGTCACGACAGCATCGAAAAAGTTCGCGGCGGGCCGCTCCCACGGCGCCGAGATCAGTGCCGTGCTCAATACCCCTCGCTCGACCCGCTCGATACCCATTTCGAAGCGCACCCGATGCTGCAACTCCTCGGGAATCTCCCGGGCATAGAAGGAAGTCGGAGACAATCCTTCAGGCGCTGACTCGCCCCCAAACGCCGGGTGGACGGCTCGCCAGGGCTCGCCTGGGGCGCTGCGCCACTCGATCCAGAAATAATCCGCCAGCGCGGCGTGGATTTCATGGGCACCATCCATCAAGGGCATGATCTCTGCCAGCCTGGCCGCCACGGCCACCACCGCAAGGTGCGGCTCGCCCGCCTCATCCTTTGCCGACGGCACCGAGATCGTCGGAGCGTCGGCCAAGGCCCCCAATTCTTCCAGCGCGCGCTTGAATGCCGGCAGATCCGTCAGAAACGCGGGATCGGCTTCGACCGTGAGCCCGGCCCGCATCAAACGCAGGGCGTCTTCGGACGGAAGCTGACCACGCACGATGCGGGCATCGAATCCCGCTTGCTTGAGCAGATGAGCCAAAAGCAGGCTCTGATCCAAAGCATTCCCTGCAAGGGAAGACAAGGTGCCCGCAGCCCCC
Source organism: Thioalkalivibrio sp. (assembly GCA_007133115.1). Lineage (GTDB taxonomy): Bacteria > Pseudomonadota > Gammaproteobacteria > Ectothiorhodospirales > Ectothiorhodospiraceae > Thioalkalivibrio. Next base: position 2,389 of record SLNI01000029.1, read on the forward strand.
TTCAATGTCCCGGCATAGGGCTCGAGCCGAACCGAGTCTTGAACGAAGTCGATCAGGTCTTCCGCCTCGAAGTCGAACCGCTCGATGATGGCGTCCAGATCGTCAAGAGGCTCCACATAGGCCGTGAGCGCTTCGATCAACCGAGCGGCATTTTCCAGCCGATCAACCAGCGCGCGGCGTTCGGGGTCCTGTTGTGCGGCCAAGGAAACCGGCACGAACGAATTGCACACCAGCACGAACGAGACGACCCACGAAAGCCAGCCTTTCCTTCGCATGCCACACCTCAGGGTACGATTGCCTTGGAGATCACAATGATCGAGTAGAGACCGTGCGCCAAACCGCGCAGTCGGCCTGCGAGTTCACCTGCAGAGCGATCAGCCGTTCTGGCAGACCAGGGTCAGATCGACGTCGTAGGAGCCGATGACCCTGCTGTCCGCGCCCGTACCCTCGTAGCGGTTGATCGTGGACTTCATTTGCAGCCCCGACTCCGTGAACACCAGATCGCGCCGACCGGTGAAGCGGTAGAACTCACCGGCCACCACGACTTCGAAGACGGCCTGCCCCATGCCCTGCATGGCGCTCACGGTCACGGCGATGCCGTCACCATCACGATCCTCGGTGGGACCATGCATGGACGGGTCCGATTTGGCTTGCAGAAACCCGTCGCCGCGATCACAGACCACGGAGACGTCGATGGGCTCCCCGTCCACGGCACCTTTCACCGAGCCGTTGAACTCGCTGGCCGACGGGCCGAGGCTTAGCGCCATCAGACCTGCGCCCAGTACTGCCGCTGCAACCCTCATGCACACCCCCTCGATGACCGATTCCTTACATGGCGTAGGACGACCGGCGGCGCGCCGAGGATCCGTCTTGAGGCCCGGTGCATTGCGCCCCCGGGTCCTTGCCGAGCGCCGGGAGCGACACTGGACCGTCTGAGATTAGACCGGTTCTTTCGCCAAGGCCATGGATTTTTGCGATGATCGGCCGGCCCCGTGCGTCAGGGGCGACTGCTCCCCGGTGAGTCTCGGGAAGCCCCGGCGCAGGTTCGCCCGCCCGCGGCGCAGCACAACACCACTGAAACGCAGACGAGGCGCGCGGAGCCATGGCATGACGGATCAGGGATCAACCAGCCCGGAGAGCCCACGGCGCGGTTGGCGCGATGCTTTCGCAGTGTACGGTCACCCCCGCGTGGTCGGGATGCTGTTCCTGGGCTTCTCCGCGGGGCTGCCCCTGCTGCTGGTCGGCGGCACCTTCACGGCCTGGCTGCGCGATCTCGGCGTCGAGCTGGCCGCGATTGGCTTCCTGAGCTGGGTCGGCATGGCGCACAGCATCAAGGTGTTCTGGGCGCCGGTGGTCGACCGGATGGCGCTGCCGCTGCTGACCCGCTGGTTCGGCCGCAGGCGGGCCTGGATGCTGCTCGCACAGGCGGTGATCGCGCTGGCCCTGACCGGGATCGCGCTCACCGATCCGCGCGAGCAGCTGTGGCTGGTCGCGGTCTGGGCCGTATTGGCGGCGTTCGGCTCCGCAACGCAGGATATCGCGATCGATGCCTACAGGATCGAAGCCGTTTCCCGGGACCGTCAGGGTGCGATGGCGGCCAC
>SLNI01000008.1 GCA_007133115.1 Thioalkalivibrio sp.
CCCCGGTAGGCCGCGAGCAGCCCGGGTTCGCCACGCTCGATCCGGCGGTGGATGTTTTCCAGCATCACGATCGCATCGTCGACCACCAGTCCGATGGCCAGCACCAGCGCCAACAGGGTCAGCAGGTTCACCGAGAAGCCCAGCGCCGCGACGCCGATGAAGGCCGCGGTGATGGCCACCGGAACGGTCACGGCTGGAATCAGCGTGGCCCGCCAGCTACCGAGAAACAGGTAAATCACGAAGACCACGGCACCGGTTGCGATCGCGAGCGTGATGTAAACCTCGCGAATTGCGCCCTCGATGAAAACCGAACTGTCGTAGGTGACCACCAGCGAAGTGCCTTCAGGGAGCTGCTCCTGCAGTTCAAGGGCCGCGCGCTTGGCTCCGTTGGCGACGTCGAGGACGTTGGCATTGGCCTGGCGGATAATGCCCAGCCCCACCATATCCTCGCCGTTACCCCGAAATTCCGTGCGCTCGGAATCCGACCCGAGCATCACCTCGGCCACATCCCCGAGGCGGATCAGGTGCTGGTTGTCAGCCCGCTTGATCGTGAGGCTCGCAAAGTCCTCGACGGTCCGGTACATGCGGTCGACGCGCACCTTGAATTCACGGTCCACCGAGTCGATGCGTCCAGCCGGCAACTCCACGTTCTCACGGCGCAGGGCCTCCTCGACGTCGGTCACGGTGAGGCCCCGCGCCGCCAGGGCTTCACGATCCAGCCAGATCCGCATCGCGTAATTCCGGGCCCCGCCCACCCGGACCAGAGCGACCCCGTCGATCACCGAAAGGCGATCGACCAGGTAGCGACGCGCGTAGTCGGCGAGTTCCAGACCGTCCATCTGGGTGCTGGAGAGATTCAGCCACAGTACGGGGTTGGCGTCGGCGTCCGCTTTCGTCACCTGCGGCGGATCGACCTCGTCGGGAAGGAAGCGCACGACACGCGAAACCGCCTCACGGATATCGTTCGCCGCCGCGTCGATGTCGCGGTTCAGGTTGAACTCGATGGTGATCGAGGAGCGGCCGTCACGGCTGGTGGACTGGATGTAGCGGATGCCTTCGATCCCGGCGATCCGATCCTCGAGGCGCTGCGTGACCTCGCGTTCGATGATCTCGGCACTCGCACCCGGATAATCGGCGCGCACCGTGATCACAGGGGCGTCGATGTCCGGGTATTCGCGCAACGGCAGTTGCTGGTAGGCGATCAGGCCGAACGTGACCAGCAGCAGGTTGAAGACCACGGCCAGCACAGGCCGGCGGTTGGAGATGTCGGAGATAATCACGTTGCGGCCTCCTCGAGCACGCGCACCTCGCTGCCCGAACGCACGCGCAGCACGCCCTCGGTGACCACGCGTTCGCCGGCCGACAGACCTTCCAGCACCTCGACGCGGCCCGGTTGGCGCCGGCCAATGCGGATCGGCTGCCGCCGGGCCTTGCCGTCGCCGTCGATCACGAAGACGAAATGCTGATCGGCGGTGGTGACGAGCGATCCCTCGGGTATCGACAGTCGCTCTGCCGGGTCCAGCGCAATGCGGGTGGTCAACAGCATGCCAGGCCGCAGCTCACGGTCGGTGTTGTCGATCTCCGCGCGCACGGTGAGGGTGCGCGTGGCGACATCGACACGGGTGGACACCGCGCTAACCCGGCCCTCGTAGACACGGTCTGTAAAAGCGACGCCGCGTGCTTCGATCGGCATCCCGGACCGGATCGCGCCGAGGAAGCGTTCGGATACCGTGAAGTCGACCTTGATCACGGAGATGTCGTCCAGTTCCGCGATCGTCGTTCCCGGGGACACCAGGGAGCCGGTACTCACGCGGCGCAACCCGAGCACCCCGGTGAACGGCGCCTGGATCACCCGGTCCGAGATGCGCGCTTCGACGCCGGCGACGCGGGCCTCCGCCTCCTCCACCCGCGAGCGCTGCTGATCCACCTGCTGCTGGGGAACGATCCCGTCCGCAGCCAGGCCCCGGATCCGATTCAGTTCCCGACGCCGTTCGGTCAGCGTGACCTGGGCTTCGCGCTGCTCCGCGAATTCCTCGGCGGAGGCCAGGCGCACCAGGACCTGCCCAACCTCCACCTCGTCGCCATCCTGGAAAGCGATCTCCGCCACATGTGCGGTCACCGAAGCGGTCAGGGTCACCGATTCGTTCGCCTGCGCCGTGCCCAGGGATTCCAGCGTGGTTTCGAAACGCCGGGGCGTCGCTTCGGCCACCCGCACCGGAACACGGCGCTCGACCGCCGTGGTCTCGGCCGCGTCGGCGCCACCATTGGGCTCTCCCTGCGTGACCCAGTACCAGGCACCCGCCACAGCGGCCGCTCCCAGGAGAACGAGGACCACGAACGCCTTCATCGCAGCGGACCCGACGCAGGACCGCCGTCTGGGGCCCAGAGAAATGGCGGGCGCACGGACAACGGGCACCGAATGCAACGGGCGAAAGCATCACGCATAGCACAGAGACTCCAGAATCCCGTCTAAATTCCCAAAGCGCCGCGAATCAGGCCCCGCACACGCCACCCGGCAAGGACGGTAGGTCAGCGGATGAACGTTCGCGGCGCAGAGAGCCCAACGAGGCTGCCATCGAAATAGCGCTGCAGGAAACTGTCGAAATCGTAGCGATCGCTGGCCTCCATCGCCGCCTGTTCGGTCAATGAGTGCTGCGCCAATTCGATGAGTTCGGCCTCCCGCGGCAGTGGCGAACTGCTGCGGAATGCTTCGCGGTGCTGCTCCGACAGCCTGCGGGCATAGCGGTAAAAGCCTTCCTCGCGCGCCATCATGTCCTCGAGCATGCGTGCCGAAGGCGTCAGCGCGGGCTGTTCGACCTTGCCCCACTGCTCGCTCAAGGAACGCCGGTAGGGATCTCCCGGCAGCCCCTGATCGAGCATCGCGGCCACCGGCTGCATCCGGGTCAGGATGTCCCGGGCCAGCGCGCGCATCGGCATCGGGCCCTGCTCGCAGCGCAGGATCAGGCCTTCCTCCCGACCGTGATGCGCGACCGCCAGCAGGTTGGCATCGATATCCGCCATCGTCGCGGCCGAAAGCGAAGCGCTGGGCATCAGCAGCGAGGTCAGGCACAAGGTTTCCAGAAACCGCAGCTGGCTCTCGTCCACGCCCAGCGGGTGTTGGGCATTGACATCCACGGAACGCAGCTCGACGTAGGCGACGCCGCGCGATTCCAGCGCGTCTGTGGGCTTTTCGAAGCGCTCCAGCGGCTGCTTCGGTCGAACCGAACTGTAGTACTCGTTCTCGATCTGCAGGATATTCGCGTTCAGCTGGCGATATTCGCCGTCGACCTTGACGCCGAGGCGCGCCCACTCCGGGCTTTCGGTGCCGATCGCGCAACGCAGGCTGTCGACGTACTCGGCCACCGAATTGTAGTTGGCCTTGATTCCGGTATCGGCCTCCTTGCGATTGGTATAGCCGATGTCGCCCATACGCAGGCTGGTGGCAAACGGCAGATAGCTGCTGTCGTCGTCGAAATCCTCGAGTTGTGCACCGCGGCCGTCGAGATAGGAATTGCACACCGCGGGGGAAGCACCGAACAGGAAAGGCACCAGCCAGCCGAAACGAAGGAGATTCCGGATCATCCCCATCATCGCTTGGTCGCGGAATTCCCGACTATCCGACTCGCCCAGCAACTGGGCCAGCACCGGCCACAGGGACGGCTGCGGCGAATAATTGAAATGCACACCCGCGATCACCTGCATACGCCGCCCGTACCGGTGTCCCAGCCCGACCCGGTAGACGGTCTTCATCCTTCCGGCGTTGGAGTGTCCGTATTGCGCGACCGGAATCGACTCGTCATCGGCCATGGCGCAGGGCATGCTGGTGGCCCACAGAATCTCGTCACCGATGCGTGCCGCCGCGAACGCCTGAAGATCCTGCAGGAATCCAAGCGTCTCGCGTACGTCGTCGAACGGCGGGGTCACCAGTTCCAGCAATGCCTCTGAATAATCCGTGGTGATGTAGGGGTGGGTCAGCGCCGAGCCCAG
>SLNI01000106.1 GCA_007133115.1 Thioalkalivibrio sp.
AGTCGCGCTGGTCTCCGATGTCCTGTACCCAGACGATCCGTGTCGGGGCCTCGGTCAACCGCTCGATCTCCTGCCCCAGGGTCGTGGGTGCCGGTCCCAGGCGTTCGCCGACACACCCCATCGCAATCAGGCCGATGAAGAGGACGAATATGAGCCGGGAAAATCCAGATAATGCCAAGACCATTTGCTACTCCAGAGATCCGTGTCGGTGTTGGGGCTTCAGGGCGAGATCGGAACGACTCGCCAGCCATCGCTGTGCGTGAATTCCCGGGCTGTAAAGACCCAGACGACCAGCTTCTTCCCGTCCCAGTAGTCCGGGTTGCGCTGAGCCCGCCGCAGAAGGTTGATGCGGGCCGGTGTGGCCCCGGAACCGCGGACCGCGATCAGGTCCACCGGAAACCCCAGCTCCAACGCCAGTTGATCGGCCAGCCCGGCACCCTGGGCGTGCATGTCGCCGCCCGCCTGGAACACCAGGTTGTGGCTGTCGCCGAGCAGAATCACGGGGCTCTCCGGTTCCGGCTGGACCGGTTCGGCCCTGCCCGCCCCCGGTTGCTCTACGTGGCGCAACGACACGGTCTCACGCTCGACCCCTGCGTCGTCGAGGGCGGTCCACAGGTCGCCGCTGATCTGCCGCGTGCGCCACTCCGACGCATACGATTCGGCGGTGGCCGGATCGTACCAGGGCATGTCCTTCACGAGCGCTGAGATGGCGTCCGCCGCGACCACGATACCCGGTCCGCACCAGTGCGTGTCCTGCCGACAGTACATCGGTCCCCGATCGCTCTCGCGCTGGCTCAGGAACACGTCCGTCAGATCGAGAACGCTCAGGCCCTCGGCCTGCAGCCGATCGTAGAACTCGCGGTGGGCGGCATCCAGCCTTTGCGGTGGATCTCCGAAACCGGATTCCAGCTGCAGCCGGTCCGGATAAATGATGGCCTTCGGCGGGACAGGCACCAGCAACAGATCCACACCTGCGGCTTCCAGCTGGGCATGAAAGTCGAGGATCGCCGGCAGCGGATCGGCAAACTCGAGGTTGCGCGCCCGGCTCACACCCGCCGCTTCGGCCCCCCAGAACGTCCCGGCGGCGATGTGCGCCAGCTCCTGGTCGAAAAACAGCCAGCCATCGGTTCCAGGCGCGGTCATCACCCCTCGGTTCTGGGCCGATTCCGCCAGCTCCGCTGCCAACGTACGCAGTTGCTGAACCTGTGGCTCCCCGGCATTCGCGACGGCTCCGGCGCAAACAGCGATCAGCATCAGCACCACGCCCGGAATCAGGCCCCACGTCCGCAATCCCGCCTTTCTGCTCGCGCTTCCCCTCATGTGCAACGTGTTCTCCTCGGTGATCGGCAACCGCAGCTCCCGGCAAAGAGCCGAAAATGTTGTGCAACACACCCTGCCGCATTCGACCCTCGGCAGGGACATTCATCTGCATCATCTCCCTCTACAGGCCCCATTCACCCCAAACAGGTTCCACCAATTGCAGTTCGAAGTCGTCCAGTTCGCTGCGATTGATGCCTTCATAAGCGTCCGCGACCGCATCCCACGGTCGAATCGTGAGCGTGACCTCGTCCCCGACACGCAGTCGCGCCGCGGGTGTCCAGACATTCTCGCGCATGCCCCATGTGTACACGACCGCCTGCGGATCCTCCAGGGGTACGCCATCGCTCTCGAGTTCGACCAGATGCAGACTCATGACCTGATCGGCATACGGCACGGTGCCAGGACGGGGGACTGGCGAGACTGCGGCCACCACTCCCTTCACCGAAAGGGTCTGCCCGGTTTCCGGGGCCAGAAACCGCGCAGGCAGGGGCTCGCCCAGCGTGAGCTCGATGCGTTTCCAGTCCCCGACAGCCAGCTCCCGGGACGCGAACTGGTAGATCACGATCCTCTTTCCGTCGAGCCGATCCCGCCCTCTTGCCAACTCTCGGGCAAGCGCTTCGCGCGTCGCGAAGGCGGCCTGGTCGTTGCGCGCGATGCGATCCACGGGTCGTTGCAAGGCAAGGCTGAGATGCTCGGCAAATCCGGCCGCCTCGCCCCAGCCCATCGCCTCCAGGGAAAAAATGTTGCTGAAACTGTCCCCAAGCAGCAGAACGTCGGCATCCGAGTCCGCTCGCCACAGGTCGCCCCGGCGGTCCCGCACCTGCCGCACGACCACCGACTCTTCCGGGAAAATGCGCTGTCCCGCAGGCAGATCCAGCATCCGGGTGATGTCGCCGAAGTTGACGACCTGCTGTTCGACAATCTCGTAGCCGGCTGGGTGCGTCTGGGGTTCCAGGCCGTGTTCCCGAAGGAAAGCCGCAAGAGCGGCCGAGACCCTTTCCATGGACTCGGGTCGCCAGTGGGTATCGGTGGCGAGATACTGCGCTGCGCCCGCCTCCGCTTTCGCCTGCATGAGGAGCGGGATCGGGTCGAAAACGAGTACCCCGGCGGCCTCCAGATCGTCGATGAATCTCTCGAATGAAGGGTTATCGAGCGACACCATCGGGTCCAGTCCCGCGGAGAACTGCTCCGGGTGGATCGTCGCCTTCACCGGAGTCGGCAGCACCACGAGCTGAATGTCGCGGGACTCGAGCTGCCGATGAAAATCGATGAGAGCCACGCGGGGATCCGGTTGCGGAGCGGGCAACCAAGATTCCGCTGCGACGGCGCGGCGAGCGATCTGCCGGGGCTCCAGAAATCCGGGGCCGGTCAGATATTCGAGGCCGGGACGGAAGAACAGCCAGCCGTCCCGCCCGACAAGCGCCTGTTCGTTGCCCGCACCCAGTCGCGCAAGCGCCTGCTGCATCCAGGGACGCACCCTCTGGCCCAGCGCCGAGGCATCCTCGAGGTCGTCCTCGAAACGGTCCATCGCCCGCAACAACGCGCGATTGGCCACCAGAACCCGCGCGAACCAGGGACCCTCTGCCTGCTGAAATTCGTTCCGGACCTCGGGTACGGCCGACAGCAGGTCAAACACCCGCGGTACCCAGGTGAGACGATCGCCTTCGACGAAGGCGCGCAGGTCATCCACCTTCTGAACCAACGGGATGAGTCCGATCAGGAGGACAAACGCCAGGGCGATGAACCACGCCGTCGCGCGCGAGATCCGGGTCACGCCTACCTGTTCGCGCGCCTGCTGTTCCCGGTGTGCCTGAAGATCGAAGTCAGCCATGGTCAGAATATGAAATAAATGAATGGGTTGTACGCCTGCGTAACCAGAACGGCCACCGAGAGCAGGAGCATCAGAAACAGCACCAGTGCCTTGAGCGGACCGATGCTTCGCGTCCAGTCCCAGGTCTGGGGGAAGAACCAGGTCACGATGGCTGCCGCGATGAACGTGCCCAGGTAATACGGTTGGTAGATGATTCCATCCAGGATCGCGGCCTCCGGCCTTGCCTGAACGAGCCCGAACATCGTCCCCAGATAGGACAGCGCGGACGGGAGATCAGGGCTACGGAAGAAAACCCAGGTGATCAGGAGAAGAACGAACGTGAGCGCGATCTGCATCGGTCCCGGCAGCCAGTGGTACAGACTCGATCGTCCCCGGATCCGTTCCAGACCGAGCAGAACTCCGTGCATTGCGCCCCAGAGCACGAAATTCCACGAGGCCCCGTGCCAGAGGCCGCCGAGCAGCATCACCAGAGCAAGGTTGATCGCAGTGCGCGTGGGACCCTTGCGGTTCCCCCCCAGAGGTATGTAGAGATAGTCACGAAGCCAGGTCGAAAGCGAGATATGCCATCGGCGCCAGAAGTCGGTGATCGAACGGGCGTGGTACGGCGAATCGAAGTTCTTTGGAAAGACGAAACCGAGCATCAACCCCAGCCCGATGGCCATGTCCGTGTACGCGCTGAAGTCGAAGTAGATCTGGAACGCGTAGGCCGAAGCGCCGTACCAGGCCTGAACCATGGTGATGGAACCGGCCTCGAAGACGCTGTCGGCAATTTTTCCACAGGGGTTGGCGAGCA
>SLNI01000077.1 GCA_007133115.1 Thioalkalivibrio sp.
ACCGAGGGCATCACGGGCGCGATTCCCGTCGCCGTGGCTCCGTTCGTCTGGGAAGGGGCCGGGTCCCCGCCCGAGGATGTCGCCCAGATCGTCGGCGCCAACCTCGCGCGCACCGGTCGCATCGACACGCTCGCGCGCGAACGCCAGCCACGCGCCCCGGATACCCCGGAGGGATTCCTGGCCGAAAGCTGGTCCGCCGCGGGCGCGGAGTACCTGGTGATCGGGCGCATGCGGCCCGAGGAGGGGCGCGTGGTGATCGATTTCCACGTGTTCGACGTGCTCGCGAACCAGCGCATGGGCGGCTTCCGGATTCCCGCGCCCGCAGACCAGTTGCGCCGCGGTGCACACCGGGTTTCCGACATCGTGTTCGAGACGATCACCGGCGACAAGGGTGCCTTCAGCGCCAGGATCGCCTACGTGGCGGTGACCGGGCAGGGCGAAGATCGCCGCTATGCGCTGGAGGTGGCCGATTCCGATGGAGCCAACCCGCGCGCGATGTTTCGTTCCAGCCAGCCGCTGATGTCGCCCGAGTGGTCCCCCGATGGACGTGAACTCGCGTACGTCTCGTTCGAGAACCGGCGCTCCGAGGTCTTCCGGCAGAACGTCGAGACCGGCGCCCGTACCCGGCTTGCCTCCTTCCCGGGCATCAATAGCGCGCCCACCTGGTCCCCGGATGGCACCCGGCTGGCGATGAGCCTGTCGCGCGACGGTTCGCCGAACATCTACGTGATGGATCTCGCGAGCGGCGCGCTGACGCAGATCACGCGTACCAACGCAATCGACACCGAACCCGCCTGGTCGCCCGATGGCCAGACTCTGTACTTCACATCCGACCGTGCCGGCTCGGCGCAGATCTACCAGATGCGCCTGCCCGGCGGTACGCCGCAGCGGCTGACCTACGAGGGCACCTCGGCGGGCGCTGCGGCGGTGTCTCCTGACGGTAAATCCTTGGTCTATGTGCGCGGTGGCGATGGACTGCGCCTTGCACGTCTCGACCTGGAAACGCGCCGCGAGACGCTGCTGACCAGCGGCCGTTACGACAAGTCGCCGAGTTTTGCGCCGAACGGTAGCATGGTGATCTACTCGACCACGGATCGGGGCCGGGGGATACTGGGGTCGGTGAGCCGGGACGGCCGCGTGCACCAGCGCTTTGCACCAAGAACGGGGGATGTCCGGGAACCAGCCTGGTCTCCGTTGTAGGATCTACGTAGGTTCAACCTGAACAACTTCGCCTGAGGACACCGAGATGCATGCAGTCATTCGTTGGGGTTTTGTCATTCTGCTGGCGTTCACGCTGCTCGCCTGCGCCCAGCCTAAGCGGGATGCTGCCGAGGCCGAGCGCCGTGCGGCAGAAGCCGCGGCCGCCGAGCAAGCCGAACGCGCCCGTCTTGAAGCCGAAGCCCGGGCCCAGGGTCTGGGAACGCCCGGTATGCTGGGCGTCGATTCGCTCGACGATCCGCAAAGCCCGCTCTCGGGGCGCCTGGTCTATTTCGAGTTCGACCGTGACACCATCCGGCCGGAGTTTATCCCGATGCTCGAGGCCCACGCGCGCTACCTGTCGCAGAACCCGAACGCCCGGGTGCGGCTCGAGGGACATACCGACGAGCGCGGTACGCGCGAGTACAACCTGGCATTGGGCGAGCGCCGCTCGCAGGCGGTGCGACGGGTGATGACCCTCAACGGAGCGCGCGACAGCCAACTCGAAGTGATCAGCTACGGCGAGGAAATGCCAGTGGCCTTCACCCAGACCGACGATGCCTGGGCCCAGAATCGCCGGGTCGAGATCGTCTACGAAGTCCGACGCTGAAGTGATGCCGGGGGGATGCCGTCCGTCCCCCGGCCATCCTCTTCCGAGTGCGTTCATGAACTCCGCGTACCTTCCCCTACCGACTGGCCGGTGGCGCTCCGCGCTCCGGCTTCTGGTGTTGCCGGCCCTGTTCCACGCTGCCACGGTCGGAGCCCAGCAGGCCGGGTCTCCCCTGGTCACGCAACACCAGTTGCAGACCATCGAGATGCGCCTGGAACGGGTTGAGCGCGTGCTCGATTCCGGTGTGCTGACCGAGATGCTCCAGGGCATCGACCAGATGCAGAACGACATCCGGCAGCTGCGTGGACAACTCGAGCAGACGGAGAACGAACTGCGTGTCCTCCGCCAACGCCAGGACCAGCGGCTCGCGCGGTTCGAAGAACGTCTGGTGTACCTCGAGGGTGGCTTCGAACTCGAACCTCCGGCGACCGATCAAGGGCTGCCGGCGATTCCGGGCGACTGGCTCGCAGGACCCGAAGAACAGGACGCCTACGAGGAAGCCTTCGAGCGGCTGATGGCCGGCGAGCATGAAGAGGCGATCCGGATGCTGGAGGCCTTTATCGAAGGGCATCCCGAAGGAGTGTTCACGGCCAACGCGATTTTCTGGCTCGGCGAGGCCAAATACGCCTTGGGGGAATACGAGGGCGCGCTGATCGACTACGCCGCGGTACGCGAACGCTATCCCGGGAGCGACAAGGCACCCGACGCGCTCCTGAAACAGGGCTATGCGCACTTCGAGCTGGGGCAGATCGACGCGGCGCGGCAAGCGCTGAACCAGGTCGTGGAAGATCACCCCGGCACCACCCTTTCACGGCTGGCGCAGGACCGGTTGCGGCGCCTGGGCGAACCTTGATGTCGGGTTCGGCGCTGCACAAGCCGGCGCGGGTGCGCCCCGAGGCCGGACGACTGCGCCTCACCGAGCTCTTTCTTTCCCTCCAGGGCGAGGCTGCTCAGGTGGGTTGGCCGACGGTCTTCGTGCGCTTGACCGGTTGCCCTTTGCGCTGCCGCTGGTGCGATACCGAGTACAGTTTTACCGGCGGCGAGTCCGTGGATATCGGCGATCTGCTGGCCCAGGTCGCGGCTTTCGGTGTGCGCCACGTCTGCGTGACCGGCGGGGAACCGCTTGCCCAACCCGGTTGCACCGTGCTCCTGCGCGAGCTCTGCGATCGGGGCCTGAGCGTATCGCTGGAAACCAGCGGCGCGCTTGATCTGGCTGCGGTGGACCCGCGAGTGTCGATTGTGATGGATCTGAAGGCCCCGGGTTCGGGCGAAGCGCAGCGCAACCGTCTGGAAAACCTGGCGCAGCTGAAGCCGGGCGATCAGGTCAAGTTCGTGCTGGCCGACCATTCGGATTTCGAGTGGGCGCTCCAGACGCTCCGCGAGCACCCACTGCCTCGAGGTGTCGATGCGCTGTTCTCCCCGGTGCACGGGGAACTCGAGCCGCGCATGCTGGCCGACTGGATCGTCGCTGCGCGGGCGCCCGTGCGGTTCCAGATGCAATTGCACAAGGTTCTCTGGGGCGATGTCCCCGGACGTTGACGACGCAGCCGTGGTCCTGCTTTCGGGCGGGCTGGACTCGGCGACGTGCCTGGCCATGGCCCGTTCCGAGGGTTACGTGTGCCACGCGCTCAGCGTCGATTACGGGCAGCGTCACCGGTCCGAGCTTGAAGCGGCACGCCGCGTCGCCGCTGCTTTAGGTGCCGCCAGCCACCGGGTGGTCCGGATCGACCTCGGCGCGATCGGCGGCTCGGCCCTCACCGATCCCGCGATCGCGGTTCCCGAGAAGCCGACCGAAGGCATCCCGGTGACCTACGTTCCGGCACGCAACACCACGTTGCTGGCGCTGGCGCTGGGCCTGGCCGAAGCCCTCGATCTAAGGAACATCATCATCGGTGCCAATGCGGTGGATTACTCCGGGTACCCGGATTGCCGGCCCGAATTCATCGAGGCCTTCCAGGATCTGGCCAACCTCGCGACGAAGGCCGGTCTCCAGGGGCACGCGTTTCGGGTGCACGCTCCGCTCATCGCGATGACCAAGGCGGACATCATCCGCGCAGGCTCCGCCCTGGGTCTGGACTACGCGTTGACCGTGAGCTGCTACCAGGCAGACGCGGAGGGTCGGGCCT
>SLNI01000062.1 GCA_007133115.1 Thioalkalivibrio sp.
ACGTATCGGGCGATCGCATTGCGGACATTGCGAACGGGGTGACCAGAGGTCATATCGGGCCGGCTGGGTTTCCTCGGGCTGATCAAGCAGATCCCGGGCCTCGCGTTCCCACTCCATCTGCATCATGCGCGGCAACCGGTGGATCACCACGTTGAGGAAACTGCCAATCAGCAGGCCGAACAGGGCGGCCAGGGGAAGTGCCCAGGTTGGAGCAAACTCCAGTACGCTCACGGGTGCGGCGTTCCCCACACCCCATCGGTGGAAGACGCGGGTATGGGCACCTAGATCACCTGGCCAAGCATGAAGATCGGCAGGTACATGGCGATGACGAGGCCACCGATCAGCACACCGAGAACCACCATGATCAGCGGTTCGAGCAGACTGGAAAGGCTGTCCACCGCGTTGTCGACCTCTTCCTCGTAGAAATCCGCCACCTTCGCCAGCATGGAATCGAGGGAACCCGATTCTTCGCCGATCGCGACCATCTGCACGACCATGTTCGGGAATACCCCGGAGTTGCGCATCGACCACTGGAGTTGCGCCCCGGTGGCCGTATCCTCACGCATACGATCGGTCGCTTCGCTATAGATGATGTTGCCGGTGGCGCCCGCAACTGCACGCAGGGCATCGACCAGCGGTACCCCCGCCGCAAACATGGTGGACAGGGTTCGTGCAAAGCGGGCAATCGCAGCCTTGCGCAGGATCGGGCCGACAGCGGGGATGCGCAGCACCGCAATGTCCACGTACCGCCGGAAGCGTGGGGATCGGCGGTGCATCTGGACCATGATGATTCCGATCAGAACAATAATCGCAAGGATCAGCCACCATTTCGCCTGCACGAATTCGGAGAGGTTCACCACCATGCGGGTGAAGGCCGGGAGATCGGCGCCGAATCCGACGAAGAGCGCTTCGAACTGGGGCACCACGAAAATCAGCAGAATGGCGGTGACGACGACGGCGACCACGATGACGGCGGCCGGGTAGAACATCGCCTTCTTGATCTTCGCCTTCAGGCTTTCGGTTTTTTCCTTATACGTGGCCACCTTGTCGAGCAGTGTTTCCAGGGTGCCCGATTGCTCCCCGGCATCGATCAGACTGATGACCAGTTCGTCGAACTGCCGGGGGTGTTTCGCGAGGGCCGTAGCGAAGGTTTCGCCGCCCTCGACACTGGTTTTCAGGCTCATGATCAGGGAACCCATGGTCGGGTTCTCGTGACCTCGGCCGACGATGTCGAAGGCCTGAACCAGGGGTACGCCCGCGCTCAGCATTGTGGTCATTTGTCGCAGGAAACGCGCGACGTCCACAGGCTTGATGGCTTTCTTGGTCGAAAAAAGAGACTTCGGCTTCTTGCGGATCTTGACGACGTTCACGCCGTTGCGGCGCAGTTCGGCGCGGGCGAGCGACTCGTTCTCCGCCGGCGTTTCGCCCTTGACGCGAGCGCCTTTCTTGTTGAGTCCTTCCCAGATGAAGATGCTTTCTGTATTGGCCATGTCGTCGGCTAGTTGGTGGTGACGCGGTTGACTTCCTCGAGGCTGGTGACACCAGCGAGGGCCTTCATGAGGCCGGCTCTGCGTAGATCAGCGGCACCCTCGCGATCGGCCTGTTGAGCGAGTTGCATGCTGTTACCACCTTCGAGGATGAGTCGCTTGATGTCTTCGGAAACGGGCAGAACCTGATAGATGCCGACGCGTCCCTTGTAGCCGCCCGTACACTGATCGCAACCGACGGGATGGAAAAGCGACACCCCCGCGGCGATCTCGTCGTCCGTGAAACCTTCCGTCCGCAGAACATCCTCGGGCAGTTCCTCCGGAGCCTTGCAAGCGGGGCAGAGCCGTCGGGCGAGCCGTTGCGCGATGATCAGGAGTATGGATGACGCGATGTTGTAGGGTGGAACGCCCATGTTGGCGAGACGGGTCAGGGTCTGCGGCGCATCGTTGGTGTGCAGGGTCGAAAGCACCAGGTGCCCGGTCTGCGCGGCCTTGATGGCGATCTCCGCGGTCTCCAGATCCCGGATCTCCCCCACCATGATCACGTCGGGATCCTGGCGAAGAAAAGCGCGGAGCACGTTTGCGAAGGTGAGCCCGATGCGCGGATGTACGTTGACCTGATTGACCCCGGGCATGTTGATTTCCGCAGGATCTTCGGCCGTGGAAATGTTGCGGTCCGTCGTGTTCAGGATGCTGAGACCGGTGTACAGGGTGACGGTCTTGCCCGAGCCCGTAGGGCCGGTGACCAGAATCATTCCGTAGGGTCGTCCGAGCGCTTCCAGGTAATTCTTTTTCTGAGTGTCCTCGAACCCTAGCACGTCGATATTGATGTTGGCCGCGTCCGAATCCAGGACGCGCATCACGATCTTTTCGCCATACAGCGTGGGCAGCGAGTTGACGCGGAAATCGATCGCGCGGGTGCGGGAGAGCTTCAGCTTGATCCGGCCATCCTGGGGCACGCGTCGTTCGGCGATGTCCATCCGGGACATGACCTTGACACGCGCAATGATCCGGGGCGCCAGTGTCAGCGGCGGGTGGCCCACGTCGTAGAGCATTCCATCGATGCGGAAACGGATGCGGAAATCCTTTTCGAAGGGCTCGAGGTGGAGGTCCGATGCCTTGCGGCGGATCGCATCGAGCATCAGTTTGTTGACGAAGCGCACGACAGGTGCATCGTCGATGCCCTGAACGTCTTCGCCCGGCTGGTTTTCCTCCTCGGCCACTGAGATCGCGAGATCCGCGAAGCCGTCGTCATCCAGGTCGTCCATCATCGACATCGCAGCGCTGAGCGAGTCTTCGATCAGACGCTCCAGTTTGTGATGTTCGACCAGAAGCGTCTCGACAGCGAGCCCCGTGGCGAACTTGAACTCGTCTCCGGCGGAAAGGTTGGTGGGATCCGAGATCGCGACATGAAGGCGGTTGCCCCGCTGCAGAAGCGGCAACGCATGGTGCTTGCGCACCAGGGGTTCGATCATGTGCTCCTTGGGCAGGAGGTCCCGGTCGAATGCGTCGAGGTCGAAAACCGGTAGCCCGAATTCCTCGCCAGCGGCTTCGGCGAGACGGTCTTCCGGGATGTTGGTCCGTGTGGCCAACAGTGCAACCAGTGGCGTCTGTTTCTCAACCGCTTCGTCGACCAGCGCGGAGATATGCGCCGAATCCGCCAGCCCTGCATCTGCGAGGCGTCGCGCGAGACCGGGCAGGCGTGCAGAGGGGTATGGGTTTTGCATTGCGTTCACAGTGTATTCCCGGTTCGCGCGCGTCAAGTTAATCTAACTTTAAAGGTTCCGCGCGCAGGCGGGCAAGCGGGCGCCTCTGGCGGACACTGCGCGGGCGGCACATCGCCCTCCGGGTGCGCTGCGGCGCTTGACTGCAAGCGGGGGGGGTTGACGCAGCCGCATCCCATGAAGGAAAATACGCGGCTTGATCGAGGAGGGGTTCCCGAGCGGTCAAAGGGGGCAGACTGTAAATCTGCTGGCTCAGCCTTCGGAGGTTCGAATCCTCCCCCCTCCACCATCGATTGTTTAAGCCACGAGCCGGGCGGGCGGTGGCATTGATCAGCATCGGTTCTGCGGGTGTAGTTCAATGGTAGAACCTCAGCCTTCCAAGCTGATGATGTGGGTTCGATCCCCATCACCCGCTCCAGTTCGAGTTCGGCCATGGACGGTACTGCCCATGTAGCTCAGTCGGTAGAGCACTTCCTTGGTAAGGAAGAGGTCACCGGTTCAAATCCGGTCATGGGCTCCATATTATAGCAGAGCTTCAACGTATTACCGATCACCGTCAGCCTTTGAGGCACGCGCAAAAACCCGGGGAATCGACAGTTATGTCCAAGTCAAAATTTGAGCGTAAGAAGCCGCATGTGAATGTGGGAACGATTGGTCACGTGGACCACGGGAAGACGACGCTGACGGCGGCGTTGACGGTGGTGCAGGGGAAGAAGTTTGG